>JAAZLD010000074.1 GCA_012799495.1 Desulfitobacterium sp.
AATCGAACCGCCGACACGAGGATTTTCAGTCCTCTGCTCTACCGACTGAGCTACCGAGGCAAAATCCATCTGTATATATCTTAGTTCGTATTTTCTGCCCTGTCAATAAAGTCCTACTAAAATTCTGGTAACAGATTTAGTAGAACTACAAAAGACGAACTTAGATAAAAAGTTGGTGACCCGTACGGGATTCGAACCCGTGTTACCGCCGTGAAAGGGCGGTGTCTTAAACCACTTGACCAACGGGCCACTATGGTGAGCCATCCGCGACTCGAACGCGGGACTCCCTGATTAAAAGTCAGGTGCTCTACCGACTGAGCTAATGGCTCATAACTCACTCACAAGTACGAATTGTACAGGATTCTCGTTAATTTGTCAATAACCTACAAAGATAAATATTAAATTCTCTTTCTAAGCAGATATATGCTGACGTTCTAGGTTAACAAATTTCGTAAATTCTTTAAGAAAACCTAGTTCTACGGTACCTACAGGACCGTTACGATGTTTGGCGATGATAATCTCAGCAATTCCTTTTTTATCGGATTCCGGGTTATAGTATTCGTCCCGGTAAATAAAGGATATTACATCGGCATCTGCTTCAATTGCGCCAGATTCAAGTAAGTCTGACATAATAGGGCGTTTATCTTGCCTTTGTTCTACCCCACGATTCAATTGGGAAAGTGCTATGACAGGAACATTCAATTCTCGGGCGATTCCTTTTAAGCCACGGGAAATCTGAGCTACTTCTTGTTGTCTACTTTCTGCTCGCCGCCCTAAGGTCATAAGCTGTAAATAGTCTATAATTATCAGATCTAGCCCATGCTCCATTTTTAAGCGTCGTGCTTTGGACCGAAGTTCCCCTAAAGAGATTCCCACAGTATCATCGATAAAAATCGGTGCTTCCGAAAGTGGTCCTACTGCCCGAGTGAGTTTGGGCCAATCTGTATCCAAGAGATTACCTGTCCGTACCCTTTGCTGATCCACCATTGCCTCAGAACATAACATTCTTTGGACTAGCTGCTCCTTAGACATTTCTAAGCTGAATAAAGCCACAGAGGCATCGGCTCTTACTGCAGCATTTTGAGCCATATTAAGAACTAAAGCCGTTTTTCCCATAGAGGGTCGGGCAGCGATAATGATTAGATCCGAGGGTTGCCATCCTGAGGTCATATGATCTAATTCTGCAAAGAAAGTTGGTACACCTGTGATACTACCTTTATTAGCATATAGACTCTCAATCTTTTCAAAAGTGCTCAATAATATATTGCGAATTGATTCAAAGCCTTTTTTTACTTGGCGCTGAGATAGATCTAAGATCAGCTTTTCCGCTTCTTCTAACAACTCGGTAACTTCTTCACCAGCTTCATAGCCCTTTTCAGCAATTTGGCTAGAAGCACGGATCAGTTGACGAAGGAGAGATTTTTCAAATACTATTTGTGCATAATAATTACAATTGATAGCGGAAGGGACAGATCTAGCTATCTGAGAAATAGTAGCGATCCCTCCCACTTGATCTAGCCTACCTTTTTGCCGTAGATTTTCTGCTACACTGACTAGATCGATGGGATCTCCCTTTTCCGAAAGATCCCTGATTGCTTGGAAAATTTGGCGATGATTATCTCTATAAAAATCTTCTGGTTCTAATATTTCGAATACGGAACTCCCCACTTCCGGTTCAAGCATCAAAGCTCCTAGAACCGATTGTTCCGCCTCTAAATTATGGGGAGGAACTTTGGTTAGTTCCACTTCCTTCTCCTCCTAAAAACAGTGCAGTTTTAAAGGCGCTACTATAATTATAAATACACTCTTAACTACAATGCTTTAACATTGATTTTAAATTCTGCTGTTACTTCTGGATGAAGCTTGGCTTGCAGGGTATAAGTTCCTAATGCTTTAATAGGTTCTTTAATTTCGATTTTGCGACGATCAACTTCGATATTATATTTTTCCTTCAAAGATTCAGCAACTTCCTTGTTAGTAATGGAGCCAAAAAGTCTTCCGCCTTCTCCAGTCTTAGTAAAAAGATCTATAGTTAAGGAATTTAGCTTGTTAGCAAGGTTTTGCGCCTCTTGTTTCTCTTCTTCTCTTCTCTTTTCCTCGGCTGCCTTCTTAGCTTTTAGGTTTTTGAGATTACCAGGAGTCGCTTCAACGGCTAAACCTTTAGGAAGTAAATAGTTTCTGGCATAACCATCAGAAACTTCACAGACATCACCTTTTTTACCATGACTTTTCACATCTGCTTTTAAAATCACTTTCATATATATCCCTCCATTTTATACAACAAACAAATCAACTTATTTCTTCTTCGGCTTTATAGGACGTTGACGGAAATCCAATACCATATCCAACAATCCCATAAAGATCAAGATAATAGCGGTAAATTGAAAGTAGAGAAAGCTAGTAAATAACAAAATAAATTTAAGGAAATTAGATATCCAGGGTTTTTGAAGAAAGGAAACGAAAATAGCGCTTCCCAAAACTAATGCTAACGCTCCAAATACCAGCATAAAGTTGATACCAATGTTTTTTAGTATAATCCATTGAAAGATATCCCCCAATAGATAACTAGCAATGGCAAAATTCATGCCCCAGATTCCATACCAAGGTAATCGCCATTCCGTAAAAGGACGATACTCCCAACCAACCTTTGGCTGCCAGCGTAAATAAAAGAGATATGTGACACCCCACTTAAGGAGTCCTCCAATAGCTGCTAAGCCCGGAGTTATCAATAATACTGTATTGAGAACTTGTTGGAAAAAACCTTCAACTTCTGCTTCGGATATTCCCTGTTGAACAAAATTATCCAGCAAACCAGCTTCCCGATATTGTTCGATCATACTTTGGACAAGAAATTGGGTACTTTCTTGGGGAATACCTTGCCAATAATATAATAAAGTTGGGGCAGCCCCCAATGTTCCTGCAGTCACTAAACTCCAAAAAACCACTGTCCGATGGGGTAATCCCTTTTTTCTAACCCACAAGGTAGCAAGACCAGCCAATGGTACATAACTCATATACATCAAAGAGCTAACTCCTGCGGTTATTATTGGGATCATATAACCAAAGACCAGGAGAAAGATAGAAATGTATTTCCCTTTATTATCTTCTCTACCGCAAATATAAAAGAAGGCTAATAAAAGGGCAATATCTAGCATCCATCCCCATATTTGGAAAGTTACTCCCAGCCAAGGACCTGCTACCAATATCAATAACCCCAAGAATTGCGCAGCATTTTTGTCACTAATGTACATCTATGTTATACCTCATTCTATTCTCGATTAAATTTTATTCATCAGGGGCTAAATAGCCTATTAGTAAGCTAATATCTCCCCACTGACTTTCTAACTTATTATAATCTTCTTCTTTCCATTCCTCTAAAATTTGCAAAAGTGTACGATCTAGTTTTGAAAAATCATATCCTAAACGACGAGCTAGTAAATAGCATATAGAGACAGTTTCTGCTAATCCTTTAAGAATATCTCCTTCCAGTCCTTTAAGAGATCCTTCCTGATAAGTCCATTGAGCTTTGAGCATGTCCACTTTCAGTTTTTCAATAGCCTTTAACCCTTTTACAACATCCACTTCCATTACGGGTAAACCTCCCGTCTTAATATTATTCAAGAATATATTTACCTGTTCTAGAACTGTTCGCTAATCCTAGCTAATTTTCCTCCTTTGGAGAGGATGCTTAAAGGGATTACACTACACTCAAAATCCCAGTTAAAAATATTTATTCCAAAAATTCATTACAAAGATGCAAAAAGAGAGGAGCTCCGCTCCCCCCTTAATTTTAATCTACGATATAAGGCAATAACGCAATGTGACGTGCTCTCTTAATAGCTTTAGTCACTTGGCGTTGATGTTTTGCACAATTACCAGAGATACGGCGAGGTAAAATCTTGCCACGCTCTGTGATATATTTGCGGATTTTATGAGTATCTTTGTAATCGATATATTCCACTTTATCCACACAGAAGCTGCATACCCTTCTTCTCGGGCGGCGTCCTCTATCACGTCTCATAATATTCACTCCCTTTCAGCTAGAATGGGATATCGTCATCTAAACTTACTTCATGACCATAAGTCCCTACATTACTGGCTCCATAATTACTGGAACTAGGCCCGCTATCTTTAGGACTGAGGAACCGGACATTTTCACCGATCACTTCAGTAACCCAACGGCGTTGCCCATCTTGAGTGTCATAGGAACGAACTTGTATTCGTCCATCAACTGCTGCCAATTTACCTTTAGCAAGATAATTAGCGCACAGTTCAGCCAGTTGTCTATATACAACACATGGAATAAAGTCTGTCTCACGTTCCCCTTGAGCATTTTTAAAGTTACGGTCTACAGCTAAGGTAAAACTAGCCACCGCAACACCATTAGGGGTATAACGTAACTCGGGGTCTTTCGTTAGACGACCGATAAGAACTACTCGGTTCAACATCTTAACCCCTCCCTACTAATCATCTTTTCTAATGGTCAAGAAACGTAGAATAGGATCGGAAATTTTCATAACCCTCTCTACTTCTTGCGCTGTACGAGCTTCACCATTGAAGTTCATCAGGACATAAAATCCTTCCCGAAGATCATCAATTTCGTAAGCTAAACGGCGTTTGCCCCACTTATCAACAGTTACATCAGTTCCACCGTTAGTAGTAACAACTTCGGTGAACCTTTCAACTATGGAAGCAACAGCCTCATCATCCAATTCAGGACGGACGATGTACAAAATTTCGTACGCTTTCATGCTTGCACCTCCCCTCGGACTTTGGCCCCTTTACGGAGCAGGGAATCATATCATACATTTCGTTATTATAACATGAAGATTCTCTCATGTAAAATAATTATTTTCAATTAAATAGTTAATTAAATGGTTGTTCATAATTTTAACACCGGAATAATTGAGATGAGAGCGATCCCGGAAATTCTCATCTTTGATCAACTGTTCTTTTTCATTGATTATATTATAATCCAAATACTCTACCTGATATTTATCAGCGATGTTTTGTATTGTTTCATGAGTTTCTTTATAGTTCTCCACGGCCTGCATATAGGTAGGGCAGAGTGGAGAAGTAACCAGCAAGACCTCTATATTCCTTTCTTGACATAACTGAATAGATTTCTCTAAATAATAGGCCTGACTTCCTTCCTCTGTATTTAAGGGATCCATAACTATGGGCCCTGTCCGAGCTAAATGCTCCTTTAAGTCTTTAGAGTCAAAAATTGTACTGCTATAAACATACCCATTTTCTTTGTAATAGCGATAGGGACTTTTTACAGGACCCTGGATATTTTTAAGAAAAGTCGATATATCTCCACGATACCAATAACTCTTAAATTGATAGAGTACCTGGTCTTTAAGACTTAGAGCATCTTTAAATAAGGCCTTGCTAATACTTTTATCCTGAATTAACTCCATATTTTCCACTGCCTGTTTCGGATAATAATCAGTACCCATGACAGCCCAATACACTTCAAAGACAACCAACTTAGGTTGTTGGGTTTGCAGGACATGCTGCAGGATATAGTACCCTGTTTGAGGTTTTTGAGCAGCTGTCCCTAAGTTAAAAGATTCTATATTTAAGGCCTGATCAAATATTTCTGGATCAAAACTCTCCATGGCATGGGAAGAACCACTAAAAACTAAATCTAAAGAATAATCTTCTTTATTATATAAATCATCCCACATGAGTTTTGTGTGAAAACCGCTATTAAGATTGTAATTATGCATATATGTAAAAATACTACCTATTATAAACTCTAAAATGAAAAACCCTAAGATAAATAAAACTATTTTCGACAAAAAGTTCTTTCTAGAATTGGACATAGATAAATTGAGTTTCACTATCATAAACCCCCAGTATGATAATCATGAAGATAATAAGGTAATAAAAAGCCCAGCGTAAGGGTAAGGGCCAATTCGCAAAGCGATTCTTCCATTCTTCATTCCGTTGATAAAGATGGACTATTTCTAGAATTAAAAGTGAGAAAAATACTACCATATATTCGATTTTATTCAACCCTAAAGTAAGAAGTTGACTGATTACATATGAGGGGTTAGCAAATCCGGAAATTCCAGAAAAGAGATGGGTCGCTATATAGATTCCATCGTTAATACTATTAGCCCGGAAAAAGATCCAAGCAAAACATACTAAAGAAAAAGTAATTGCTACCTTAAACAGTTTGTGAACCCGTGGGAATTTGCTTAGACCTATGAAAGAAGTGAATTTCTGGCGAAAATTCCTAGTCACATGACTAACTACCTGATAAGTCCCATGGAGACCTCCCCAAAGGACAAAAGTCCAATTAGCACCATGCCATAATCCACTAACCAAAAAAGTTAAGAGAATGTTGATATAATAACGAGAAATTCTCACCCTATTACCACCTAAAGGAATATAAACATAATCCCTTAACCAGGATGAAAGGGTAATATGCCATCTACTCCAAAACTCTTTAATGGATTTAGCATAATAGGGCCTTTGGAAGTTTTGGGTTAGTTCAAAGCCCATGACTCTAGCAGAACCCATAGCCATATCTGTATATGCAGAGAAATCACAGTAAATCTGAAATGCATAAAATACTGTGGCTGTAAGCAAGGGAATACTTCCGAAACTTTGGGGGTTATCATAAACTGTATTTACTACAATTGCTAGATGATCAGCAATAACAACTTTTTTAAACAAACCCCAGCCAATGAGTTTAAAGCCACTTACAGCTTTTGCGATACTAAATTTAGCTTCATAAAATTGAGGGATTAGTTTATGTCCTCGCTCAATAGGACCTGCTACTAACTTAGGAAAAAATACTAAATATAAAGCAAAGATCCCAAAGTGCTTTTCAGGCTCCATCTTACCTCGATAGACATCTACTATATAACTAATGGCTTGAAAAATATAATAAGAAATTCCTATAGGTAAAAGGAGTTTAAAATCAGGTACTTGATAGGGAATATCCAGCCATTGAAAAAGAGTTCCTAGAGATTGGTTAAAAAAGTTAAAGTATTTAAAGAGAAAGAGAACTCCTACATTGGCCAAGATACAGAAGGCTAAATAAAGTTTTTTCCTTCTAATATCTCCATGGGTTTTACTGATTAGGAGGGCAGATAAATAAGTAACTACAGTAGTGCCTAAAAGTAAAAAACAATAACTAATACTCCAATTAGCATAAAAGGCATAACTAGCAACTAAAAGAAGTATCCACCGTAAGCGTGGCTTGAAAGCTATGTATAGAACCATTACCAAGGCCAGAAAGACAAAATATTCGATTGAATTAAAAAGCATCTTGACCTCTCCACACATTTGAATTATGTAACTTTGTACAGTATACCACAACTATATTAAGGACAATATTCTCGAGTTATAAACATAAAGCACCACTTCTTTTTAAAAAGTGGTACTTTACCTAAAATCTTTGTTTTAATATTAAGGATAGGCCTATTTAAACATAGATTTAGACATTAAATCTGAAGTGAATAACATCCCCATCCTGAACTATATAATCTTTTCCTTCCAAGCGAACTAAACCTTTTTCCTTAGCTCCATTAAGACCTTTATTCTCAACAAAGTCTTGATAGGAGACTACCTCCGCTCGAATAAAACCACGCTCAAAATCAGAG
>JAAZLD010000075.1 GCA_012799495.1 Desulfitobacterium sp.
ACACAGCCAGCTAAAGCCAAGGCTCCACCAACCACGATGGAAGTAAGGATCCGGGGAAGGCGTACATTCCAGATAATAGCCTTAGCCTGGGCTGTCCCCTCCCCCAGCAAAGTCCTAAATACTTCACTTAAAGTAAGACCTGCGGAACCGGCCGTAATGGAAACTAAGGAGACTCCTATCAGTAGCAGGATGAGAGCAAGAATCACTAGACGTTTGCGGGCTAGGTATTTTCCATAGGCTTCACGGTAATGGAATTTATTGTCGTTATTGACCAAGTGTAATCTTTCCAAAGGTTAACCCGGCCTCCTTCATTTCTTGATAAATTCCCTTACCTAAAAACTTCGTAAATATTTCATCAGTCTTAGCTTCAATCTCAATATCAGCAAATTCCTCTGGATAGATTACTTTTCCAGCATAATAGGCATCGGCAATAGCTAATTCCAAATTCGTGGAGTAATTATTGAAGCTAATCATGGAGTAAACTTTACCTTCTTTAACTGCACTTAAGGAATTAAAATAGTCCGTTTTCTTTCCGTATTCCTCATTAACCAAGTTCATATTCCCTGGGTCAAGGAAGATATAATCAGGATCCCACACTTGGATTTTTTCCCAATCCACTTCAAAACCAACTGTTTGCCCAGTCTCATCTGCCACATTGATGGCATTGATAGCTTTGAGAGGACCTAATTCACCATAAGTTCCCGCAAAACCCCGGGCTCCATTATAAGTTACAGCACCTGGATAGACTGTGGGCTTCTCATTCTCGGGAATATCTTTGGTCCGGTTATTCAGGTCAGCCTTGTACTCTTCTAAATAACCGATAACTGCCTCAGTCCGTTCTTCTTTACCTAGAAGATCCCCAATCAATTGAAGAGCTTGATTAGTATCTTCCCCAAATAAATTAGCTTGAGTAGCAATAGATACCACAGGAATGCCTGTTTTATCAGCCAGTTGTTCTAAGGCATCACTATTATAGAAGGTCAAAATCACATCAGGTTGTAAAGTAATAATCTGCTCTTCATAAGCGGTATAACCTCTACCCCCACCCTTGCCGATAGTGGGGAGATCTTTTAGCTGATCATGGTAGATATAATTATATGCCCGTTTAATTTCTTGATTTTTATCGATATCTTCAACTCCCACTACCAAATCCATAGCATCAGCATAAGCTACTAATCTTAGTGCCCCTGAGCCAGTACAGATAATGGAGTTAATCTCGCTAGGTACCTCTACTTCCCTTCCCATCATGTCAGTGATCAACCGAGTGCTTTTCTCAGAATTTCCTTCTGTCGTACCGGGATCTTGAGCTGTCTGATTTGAACATCCCATCAAAATAAGAAAAGGAATCAATAATACGAGAAGCTTTGTTGCTACATTCTTTTTTACTAGGTTCTTTTTTACTACATTCATTGCCACGATTTTCATCTCCCTTTTCCACCTTTTTCTATATCTAGAACCAGCATACCGCTGTACTTAAAAAAGAAACCCATTACATCGTTCTCCACCCACAGAACCATATAATGAGCTTTAAGAGGAGATATATTGAACCCTGCCAAGGGAGTCCAATATCAGATTCTTATACTAGATACATAAAAGATATTAGGTACATAAAGGATATTAGATACATAAAGGATATTAGATACATAAAAGACCAGGAAGGATCTTCCCCTATTACTCTAGGGAAAAAGACCTCCATGGTCTTCATTACAAATCCTATAAGATTCTCTGCTCTAGATATAAAACTTTTCTTAGTGCTCTTAAAGTTCTA
>JAAZLD010000076.1 GCA_012799495.1 Desulfitobacterium sp.
AATGAAGTTAGAAGTTTCGCTTTATTGTTTGCACCTTGATTCAATTCTTTGAGAATTCGCTCTCTTTCTCTACGTAAAAATTCAGATCGATCCATCATTAAAAATTCCTCCTTTTATCACTCAAAACGTTAGATACATCTAAATTGCCGTGCTATAGTGAATATTCTGTCCTGCTACTCTTAATATAACCATTTTTTGAAAAAGGAGCCGTGATTTGGGTCACTACATGCTAGTTATGAAAATAACTTGTCGACATAATTTTACATTATTACAAGTTAAAAGTCAATTTCCTCTGAATTGTGCTAAAATTTTAAATCTAACCAAGGGCTTTTGAGATTTTCACTAATGAGGATTTCCGCTCCGGCTAGAGCTTTTTCATTTGCTAAATACTCTCCTAGGCTTTTGACCATAGGTACTTCTCCCCAAAAATGACCCATATCGATAATGTTCAGTCCACTTTCTAAGGCATCTAGAGCTTCATGATGATCCACATCACCGGTGATCAATAGATCCACTCCTTGGAAAAGAGCTTTTTTCACATAACTTCCCCCACTACCATTAACAATGGCTATCTTCTTTATTTCTTTACCACTACCTGCAAGGCGTAAGTTGGGCTTTGTATTAAGAGTTGAGGGGGCTAGCTCTTCCAGACAAGTGGAGAGTTTCTGTGCGCAATTTTCTAAGCTTAAAGGTTCGGGAAGATATCCTACTACCCCGTAACCACGACTAGGTCCTTGGTTATATAAGGGGTATAAATCATAAGCCGGTTCTTCATAAGGATGGGCTTTTTTCAAAGCTCTAATGGCTTTTCCCATTATGGCTTCAGGGAGGATGCTTTCGAGGCGGGTTTCAGCTACTTTCGTAAGTTCCCCAATTTCTCCAATAGTGGGATTGGCTCCTGCTAAGGGACGGAACATTCCTGTTCCTTCTCCTTCATAGAAACACTCACTGTATTCTGCACTATTGGGACCATCTGTGATTCCCTCTCCTACGCCGACTTTAGCTAGAGCCTCACGGACTTTTTCTGTGGAATCTTGGGGGACAAAGGTTACTAGCTTAACTAGTTTGGCCCCTCCCTTGTCATCGAAAATCTCCATTTTCTCTAATCCTAAAGCCTCTCCTATACTTCTAGCAGCGGAAAGGTGAGATTGATCTAAGTTGGTATGGGCTGCGTAATATGCGATATCTTCCTTAAGAAGCTGGATAGGTAAATTGGCACTTTGGTTATCAGAGCGGAGATTTTTTAGAGGACGGAAAAGGATAGGATGATGTGCCACTATTAGTTTGGCGTTCTTCTCCCTTGCTTCTTCAATGACTTGGGGAGTAAGGTCTAAGGTTAAAAGGATGCGCTCTACTTTAGTTCCATAATCACCGACTAAAAGGCCTACATTATCCCATTCTTCGGCCCAGGACTTAGGAGCAATTTTTTCAATGGTTTGGGCAATCAAACCAATGGAAATAGACATCTTTTAAATCCCTCCAATACATAAATACTATTCTGGAATTTTTTTATTTTAGGCAAAACACTAGTTTGAGTAGCTTTTTCCATTTGTTTGAGAGTTCTTTTGAGGAAATTTTGTTGGTCCTCGATAAAGGTTAGGAGCTGGAGAGTTGGGTTTTCTAGGATGTGGGGTCCTAAATCCCAAACCCAGCGTAAGACTAAGGATTTGAATTCGTCAGAGTCAGTAAATTCCTTTGTACTGGATTCCTTTGTACTGGATTCCTTTGTATCAGAAAGAAAAGACATAATTAAAGGGGTAGTCTTTTGATACCACTCTTCCCCTTTATTTTGGATTTGGGCAAAGGTGTACCCTTCTTCCCGGGTATAATGCATTACTACATAGATTCGTCCTTCTTCAGTAACTAATTCTTCTTCTTTTAATTTCCACCCTTCTTTGGTAAGGGTGTGACGAACTTTTCCTTCGGCTCCTTGGGGCTGGAGGATTAGATGCTGGATTTGAGCCATTATATCTGGGCGGGGTTTAAAGATTTCCAGCATAGTATTTCCACCCATGCCAGCTAAAGTTAAGGTATCTACTTCACCCACTTTAAGGGGTAAGAGTCCATCCCCTAAGCGCACATCTATCACTTCTGATAAATTTCGGCTTTGAATTGTTTCACAGGCAGATTCATAGGGCCCTTTATGGACATCCACTGCTACTGCTTTTTTGATGCGCCCTATTTCCCAGAGATAGATAGGTAAGTAACCATGATCTGTCCCTATATCTCCTAGGGACGCTCCCTGAGGTATAAATGATGCCACAAGCTTAAGACGTGGTCCAAGGTTTACAGATAGCGTCATAGCAAAATCTCCTTAAACGAAAATCTTCTCAAGACAAAAAAGCGAGATGTATAAACATCTCGCAGTTCTTATAAATTGGTGACCCGTACGGGATTCGAACCCGTGTTACCGCCGTGAAAGGGCGGTGTCTTAGGCCACTTGACCAACGGGCCGTTTCGATTCTCGATCTTCGAGTCTCCAGCGATATGTATGGTGGGCCTACTAGGATTCGAACCTAGGACCAACCGGTTATGAGCCGGCCGCTCTAACCAACTGAGCTATAGGCCCCAAAATAAAAAATTGGCTCCTCGAGTAGGACTCGAACCTACAACCTACCGGTTAACAGCCGGTTGCTCCACCATTGAGCTATCGAGGAATGCCCTTCGCAGAGATTATTATACGAGATTCGTCTTAGCTAGTCAAGGATATTTTTAAATTTTTTTGCGGAAAATTATAATGTGCGTAAGATTTGCTTATTTTCTATACTTATTTTTTATATTTTTTCTACTTAATCTCATGTTTTACTATTTTATTCTAGATAGTCCTTAAGCTTTTTGCTGCGGCTGGGATGGCGGAGTTTCCGTAGTGCTTTAGCTTCGATTTGTCTAATCCGCTCCCGGGTAACGCCAAATTCTTGTCCTACTTCTTCTAAGGTCCGTGTACGTCCGTCATCTAGGCCGAAACGTAAACGGAGGACTTTTTCTTCACGGGGAGTAAGTGTTTCTAGAACTTTTTCAAGCTGTTCTTTTAACAATATGAAGGAAGCTGCTTCCGAAGGAGCAGGAGCATCCTCATCAGGTATAAAGTCCCCTAAATGAGAATCTTCTTCCTCCCCAATGGGAGTTTCTAAGGAAACGGGTTCTTGGG
>JAAZLD010000077.1 GCA_012799495.1 Desulfitobacterium sp.
ATAATGAACAAAATCCTTCACTTGAGCCATGCAATCCAAGTGATTGATAATGGCTTGCACATAATGGGTTACCCATGCCCTTTCCTCGGAGGATATTTCTCCTTTCGTAAGTACTCCTGCCTCCTCTAAATAAGGAATAGCTAGATCCGTCAACCGCTCCGGATCAGCTTCCTTGATATAGTGAGCATCTATATGGTTTAGCTTGTTCAGATCGAAAACTGCCGGACTCTTAGAAACCCGGTCTAAAGAAAACTCTTCAATCATTTCTTCTAAAGTAAAGAACTCCTCTTCTCCTCCTGGAGACCAACCCATAAGAGCAATGAAGTTTACCACAGCTTCTGGTAAATATCCCTTCTTTTGATAGTCAATAACAGCTGTATCCCCATCTCTTTTACTCATTTTGCGACCTTCTGTATTAAGAATTAAGGAAATATGAGCAAATTCCGGAATTGGGAGTTCTAAAGCTTGATAAAGTAGCACTTGGCGAGGGGTATTTGAAAGGTGTTCCTCACCACGAATAACATGGGTAATCCCCATAGTAACATCATCAATAACCACCGCAAAGTTATAGGTAGGAATCCCATCTGACTTCACTATGATAAAGTCCCCAATTCCATCACTATCAAATACTACATCACCCCGAACCCGATCAGGGATGTGGACTTTTTCTCCTTCCGGTACCCGAAAGCGTACTACAGGTTTCCGGCCTTTGCTTTCAAATTCCTTTCGCTGTTCTTCAGTGAGATTGCGACATTTACCAAGATAGCGAGGAGTTTCCCCTTGGGCAATGAGCTTTTGTCGCTCCTCCTCTAATTCCTCCTCTGAACAATAGCAGTAATAGGCATGACCATTAGCTAAGAGCTTGTCCGTATATTTCTTATAAATATCTAAGCGTTCTGTTTGGCGATAGGGACCATTCTCCCCACCTGCTTCTATCCCTTCATCCCATTGAATATTTAACCAGCGTAAAGCCTCTAAAATATTTTGTTCCGATTCCCGGCTAGAGCGCTCCAGATCCGTGTCCTCACTCCGTACAATAAAGACACCATTTTCTTTTTTAGCTAATAAGTAGTTAAATAATGCGGATCGAGCTCCGCCAATATGTAAAGGCCCTGTAGGACTGGGAGCAAAGCGAACTCTTACCATTACTTTTCCTCCTTAAATTATGTGAAGTTACCCAATTGACGTTATGTAGATTATTTGATCTTGCGATAAACTTTAATATCTGGATTATACCAAAAAACTAGATTCCCAGAAGAACCTAGAAGGTAGTTTTTCGTAAAGAAACTATCACTTGGGAGCTAATCCCCTCTTCCCTACCTACAAAACCTAATTTTTCGGTGGTAGTAGCTTTAACAGAGACATTTTCTACTTTTGTCTGGAGAGCTTTACTTAGTGACTCTCGAATAGAAGGCAAATAAGGGGCAAGTTTCGGCTTTTGGGCCATAATAATACAATCCACATTTCCGATTCCATAGCCCTCTTGAACGATAAGTTTCATAACCTGTTCCAAAAGCTTAAGACTGGAAATTCCCCGGTAAGCCTCGTCTGTATCGGGAAAATGCTGTCCGATATCACCTAAAGCTAAGGCTCCCAGCAGGGCATCCATCAAGGCGTGAGTCACGACATCTGCATCTGAATGTCCCATCAAACCTTTTGTATAGGGGATCTCTACTCCTCCCAGGATCAATGGACGTCCTTCCACTAAAGCGTGGACATCAAAGCCAATCCCAACACGTATCATTTCCTTCTCCTTCTTACGCTTTTCTAAAATACTTGTAGCAAAAACCAAGTCTTCAGGAGTTGTAATCTTAATATTTTCCGTTGAACCCGGAAGGGTATGGACAGGGTAACCTAACCATTCTACTAAAGCTCCATCGTCAGTAGCCAAATATCCTGCCTCAAGAGCTTTTTCGTGAGCTTCCGCAAGGAGTTTTCGCTCAAAAACCTGAGGAGTTTGAATCGCTCTTAAAAGATTTCTAGGTGGAGTCTCTTGTACTCTGCCACTTTCATCTATTAACTTAATCGTATCTTTGACAGGGACGGCCATCAGAGCTGCCCTAAACTTTTCCGTTTCTGCTAAAAAACAGTCTAATTGAAAACAAGTCAAAAGGGGGCGGGCCCCATCGTGGACCGCCACCCTTTCTATGGACGGACTAATTGCCTTTAATCCTGCAAATACAGATTCTTGACGTTCTTTACCTCCTAGTACAATCGCCGATACTTTTTTGAAACCTTCTTGACGAACTAACTCTTCAATCCTTCGCCGATCTGCCTGAGAACAAACTATTACTATTTCCTCAACATAATCGGATTCCTCAAAAATATCCAAGGTATGAGAAAGTATAGGACGGCCAGCTAAAAGAAGGAATTGCTTATTGATGGGGGCTCCCATCCGTTTTCCTTGGCCTGCAGCAGGGATCACTACACCCACCTTAACCAATAGCATTCACCTCATTTGGTAGTTCCACAGACTTTTTTTCCATTGTAGCCTTAGGTTTAGCAAAAATCATCCGACCAGCAGCTGTTTGTAAAACACTAGTTACTAAAACAGTTATAGTTTGACCAATGTACTTACGGCCTGTGTCTACTACAATCATAGTGCCATCGTCTAAATAAGCAACTCCTTGTCCAGGCTCTTTACCTTCTTTGACAACTTGAACTTCCATTTCCTCACCAGGTAAGACAATGGGCTTAACTGCATTAGCTAGTTCATTGATATTAAGGACCCTTACTCCCTGTAATTCTGCTACTTTATTTAAGTTGTAATCATTAGTCAAAATTGGAGCATCTAGAGTTTGGCCCAACCGCACTAGCTTGCTATCTACTTCCGAGAGATCATCAAAATCCACTTCCATAATTTCTACATTATTTGTAAGTTCTTCTTTAGAAATTTGATTAAGAATATCTAATCCTCGACGACCACGGTTACGCTTTAGCAAATCGGAGGAATCGGCAATATGCTGTAATTCTTCTAAAACAAAAGATGGAATACAAAGAGTACCTTCCAAAAACCCAGTTTGGACGATGTCAGCGATACGACCGTCAATAATTACGCTAGTATCTAAAAGCTTGTAGTTATTAACATCTCCACCTAGAGTTCCTTGGGAAGAATTCTTACCTTTTCCTTTTTCCCCTTTCTCAGGAATAAGTTTGGGAAGAAAGTTAAAGAAGTTTAAAACATCCTCTTTGCGCTTAACTCCGATTATTAAACCCAGGTAACCAAAGGAAACACTTAAAATAATAGATATAATAGAACCAACAAAAGGTATGCCTCTTAAGGCATTACTTAATAAACTAGCTATAATAAGTCCAACAATAACCCCGAGCGCCCCGCCGATCAAATCATGAGTAGGAATCCTATTCATGCGAGCATCAAGCCAATTCATAGTCTTTAAAAAAACTCGGATACATCCTGGGGCAATCATAAATCCAATAAAGGCAAAAATTGCAATCATGGCTACATATGTCCATATAGGCGAAAATTGCCAGCCTAAAGATTGCAATACATTTAGATCCAAGAGAATAACATCTAGAGCAAATCCTAAACCGCCAAAAAGTACCGTGATGATACCGCGCACAATCTTGCGAATCATCATTTCACCTCCTTTATAGTTATTTTGGCTAAAACTTTTTTTCATTATACCTTAGATTGCCAATTATTTTCAATTTAATTATTAATAGATAATTTAAGCCAAAATTTGTCTTAATTTTTCTTCCATTTCTTCCGGTTCTACTCCTTCAGCCAAAGTTAATTCGCTAATCAAAATCTGATAAGCATTATCATACATTTTTTTCTCCCCAGTTGACAAGCCTTTTTCCTTATCTCGCTGGGAAAGGCTACGGACTACTTCCGCCACAGAATAAATATCTCCACTTCGAATTCTCTCCATATTAGCACGATAACGCCTATTCCAGGCTAAAGTCGGTAATGTGCTTTCTTCTTGCAAAATTTTCATAACATGGGGAACTTCGCCAGCCGAGATTACCTGGCGGACTCCTAATTGTTCAACATTGCTCAAAGGTATATAAACCTTCATATTACCTATGGGCAGGTTCATCACATAATACTGATGTGATTCTCCCAAAATCTCTCGTTCCTCAATGGCCTCAATAACTCCCGCACCATGCATAGGGTAAACAACTTTATCACCCACTTCAAACATAATGCCACCCCCTTAAACTTCATTATAACAATAAACATATAAGGGGTCAAAAATTTATTTATTTTATCACAGACATGCTATTATGTCAATTTTCTCATACTAAATTTGGGAATGTAGAAAATTGACAAGTTTACATACTCATGTCTATAATTAGAGTGTCAGAAAGGAGTGAGGCATCATCCATGGATAATCTCACAGATCGCTATCAAGCACTAATTGAGTCCCTTTTGATTCGGCATCAGAGCATTTTAGATATTCTGACTAAAAACTCAGATACCTCTGCCCGGGTAAATAGGGCCGTGGCCAAAAGTGTTACTAATTGTGGTTGCTTAAGTGTAGTGGCTAAGAAAAAGCCCATCCCTGAGGATGCTGTTTTAAGCGATTTGAAGGACCTATTAGACAGCCAGCTAGAAGGTACCCTTTGCGAAAGCTGCAAAGATATTATAGAAGTTGAACTGGGCAAGCAGCTTTTTTACATAGGAGCTCTCGCCAATACCTTAGGAATATCCCTAAGCGATGTTCTGGAAAAGGAGGAAAAACGACTTTCTACCCTCACAGTTTTTAATCTAACTTAAACTGCTTACCCGTCAAGTCTTAACTCACATATCCTATTATCTATAAGATTTTAGGAAAT
>JAAZLD010000078.1 GCA_012799495.1 Desulfitobacterium sp.
AACAACAACGTCGGGGAGGAAAAAGCTATGAATCATGAACATGTAGAGATGCTCCGTCTCTTAGCTTTAGAAAGATTAGGGTTAGAACTCTCCCCTAAGCAATTAGAGCAATTTTCTCTTTATGGCGATTTACTAGTTGAATGGAATAAAAAGGTCAATCTAACTAATATTACGGATCCAGAAGGAATTATTCTCAAGCATTTTCTCGATTCCTTAACATTAACAAAATACCTCCAGGGAAATAAATTGGTAGATATTGGGACAGGAGCAGGATTCCCTGGGATCCCTTTGAAAATTTTCTTACCTGATGTGGAGATACTCCTAGTTGATTCTTTGGCAAAAAGATTAGATTTCTTACAAGTTGTTATTTCAGAACTTAATCTCCAAAAGATAGAGACAATCCACTCTCGGGCAGAAGATTTGGGAAGAAACCCTCAATATCGAGAAAAGTTTGATTGTGTAACCTCTCGTGCCGTAGCTCGCTTACCAGTTCTCTTAGAATATACAGTACCTTTATTAAAGGTAGGAGGTATATTTTTAGCTGCAAAAGGAGCTCAAGTAGAAGAGGAAATTGAGGAATCTAATAAAGCCCTTCAGTTATTAGGTGCAAAAATTAAAGAAACCCATTTTCTCAATTTAGGCCCCGAAGCTGAACATAGAGCAATTGTAATAGTAGAAAAAACTAGATCTACACCCTCAACTTATCCTCGCAAGGCAGGTACTCCGTCAAAGAAACCTTTAATTTAATATCAATATCAATTATAAAAAAGCGCTTTAAGCGCTTTTTTTATTATTAATCAACTGGAATATCCTATTAACTATCTTTAAGGCTTTTAGTTATACTACTGGTTTTATTTTAACTGATTTGGTACTATTGAACTGGGATATATAAAGGCCAAGAGAAAGGAGGTTAAAAATGGGGAGAATTATAGCCATAGCAAACCAAAAGGGTGGAGTAGCTAAAACTACTACCGCTATTAACCTAAGTGCTTGTTTAGTGGAATTGGGAAAGAAAGTACTCCTTATAGATCTAGACCCACAAGGGAATGCCACTAGTGGGTGTGGTCTCAATAAAAATAGACTTTCTGTCAGTATATACGATACTTTAATCAATGAAGTTCCTTTTACAAAGGTTATTAGAAAGACTGAGATACCTGGTTTACGAGTAGCCCCAGCAAAAATTGAGTTAGCTGGAGCGGAAATTGAATTAGTTAACTTAGAAAGAAGAGAAAATAAATTATCCGAAGCAATTAATGAGATTGCCGATGAGTATGATTTTATTTTTATTGATTGTCCTCCTTCTTTAGGATTATTGACTTTAAATGCTTTAACAGCTGCTACAGACGTCTTGATACCTGTTCAATGCGAATATTATGCTTTAGAAGGACTTTCTTTACTTATGGATACAATTTTTCGAGTTAAAAAAAGCCTTAACCCGAAGTTGAATATATTTGGTGCTTTACTTACTATGTTTGATGCCAGGACGAATCTTAGTATCCAAGTTGTGGACGAAGTGAAAAAGTATTTTAAAAATCGCGTTTTCTCAACTATTGTACCCCGGAATGTACGGCTTAGCGAAGCACCAAGTCATGGAAAGCCAATTATACTCTATGATCGAAGGTCCCGGGGAGCAGAAGTATATCGTGATTTAGCTGAGGAGGTATTAGAACGTGTCTAAGAAAGCACTGGGACGCGGTTTAGATGCTTTAATAGGAACTGATTTTCCAAGTTCTGAAGAAAGTGGATCTATCCAAGAATTAAACTTGAAAGATATTATTCCAAATCCAGATCAACCACGTAAATCTTTTGATAAAGAGAGCTTAGAAGAATTAGCTGCTTCATTAAAAAGTCATGGACTATTACAACCGATCCTTGTCCAGCCCCAGAATGGCAAATATTTAATTATTGCTGGAGAGAGAAGATATAGAGCAGCAAAACTTGCTGACCTTAAAACAATTCCTTGTCTTATTCATGAAGGAACTGAACAAGAGTTAGCCGAGAAAGCTTTGATTGAAAATATTCAACGCTCGGATCTTTCCCCCGTTGAGGAAGGTTTAGCATATGCGCGTTTAATAAAGGAGTTCTCCTTAACCCAGGAAGAAGTAGCAAAACGAGTAGGTAAGAGTCGTTCTACAATAACTAATCTCCTGCGAATTCTCCAATTACCAGACCCTATACTAAATTTGATCAATGAGCGTAGTTTGAGTCTAGGACATGCAAAGGTTTTATTAGGAGTAAAGGATACTTCATTACAAGTCCTCTTAGCTGAAAAGACTGTACGGGATCAACTTTCGGTAAGAGATTTAGAAGGATTATTAGAGAAGTACTCTAATAAGGAAAAACCAGAAATAAGGAAAAGGGAAGATTATACTTTTGCTAATATAGAAGACAAACTAAGAACTACCTTCCAGACAAAAGTAAAAGTTCAAGGAACAGCAAAGCGCGGAAAGGTAGTTGTCGAATATTTCTCAGAAGACGAGTTTAATCGTCTGTTAGATATATGGAATATTGAAGTAGAATAATAAAGATGTTCCACGTGGAACATCTT
>JAAZLD010000079.1 GCA_012799495.1 Desulfitobacterium sp.
CAGCAATTCCCTTTTCAGCCTGCATTGCTCTTTTTCTACCTTCAAAAGAAAAGGGACGAGTCACCACACCTACTGTGAGAGCTCCTAATTCCTTGGCAATCTCAGCTACTATAGGAGCAGCACCAGTTCCGGTTCCACCACCCATACCAGCAGTTACAAAGACCATATCGGCCCCTTTAAGAACATTGATTAATTCATCACGACTTTCTTCAGCTGCTTTCAACCCAATCTCAGGATTGGCACCAGCACCTAAACCCTTAGTCAATTTGCTACCAATTTGCACCTTTTCCGCAGCTCGAGCGAGGTTGATGGCCTGAGCATCCGTATTTATCGCAACAAACTCTACTCCCTTTAGTCCAGATGCTATCATCCTATTGACAGCATTATTCCCTCCACCGCCAACACCAATTACCTTGATCTTGGCGAACTGATTAAAATCCACATCGAACTCTAGCATTCTGCTGTAAAACCCCCTCGCACCTTCATTATTCTGCATTCTATAGCCGAATCCCTTACTAATATCGAATAGAGAATCCTAAGTCATATAGAAACGAGTCGTTAAGAAAAAACACTTATTCTTTGATAAATTCTATGGACAGAGATATTATCCTTCTTTTCACTTTGAGATTTTTTTAAAGAAATCCTAGCCAATAGCTGATTTTTAACCTTATTTCATCATAACATAGAAGTTTATTCCCCTGACTCCCACTTTTTCAACAAATGTCTGCGAATAATCGCCAAGTTATTGAATAAGCGTACTCCGAAGGCAACTACAGCTGCCAAGAAGAGATCTACTCCGATGAGATCCCCCACATAGGCCAGCAATCCTGCCAAGAGAATATTTGTAAAGAAACCTGTCAGGAAGATCACTGAGTCGAAATGATTTTCTTGGGCAGCACGAACACCACCAAGGACAGAGTCCAAGGCAGCCAGAATGGCCACAGAAAGATATTTGGAATATTCTACTGGTACAGAAAAAGGACTAAACCAGCCTAAAACCATTCCTATTAATAGCCCTAGAATTGGTAACCACATATAATTGATATTCCTCCTCATTATCGACCGATAACAGGCTTTGCTGCAGTATAATCGATATACTTTACCCCACTTTTAATGGCATTATACCCTTCATCATTAAGCAACGCAACGAGGGCTTCCAGCTTTTCAGTCCATTGTTGGGACTGACCTAAGCGAACTTCAATACCATCAATTAAGTAGAGGGTTATCTGCTGAACACTATTGATATGGATTTCCCCCATTATATTTTTTAACTCCTCGGGAGCTTGTCCCAATAACAAAAGAGCAGCTTGGAGATTTGACAACTCCAGTTCTTGCCCAGGCCCAGCAGTGTCGGGGATACTAACTCCATTAATTACTGGCAAACTTTTCTTGGGCCATCCCTCGTGACGACGCAAGTAGATCCCTTTACCATCTACCTCGATAACTCCCCGTTCCATATTTACTAAGGCTACGGGAGTTCTCTCTATAACTTTTATTGTCAAGGTATCAGGGTAGCCCCTTTGAAACTTTACATCTTCCACTAAAGGATGAAGCAAGAGCTTTGCCTTCAATTTCCTTTGATCCAGCAGTATTAGATTTTGTCCCGCTACATCAGCAGTTAAAAGTTCCACTTCCTGGGGAGGGATCATCTCCAGCCCCTCAATAGATACCTTTTCAATAGTAAAGAAACTTGATTGTAAAAAGAAGCTACACCCTACCACTAATAAGATTAAAAGTATGGAAATATAGAGAAAGGATGTAGTCGATTTTTTGGGCTCCACAGTCATTCCCCCTAGATCCCAGTATATCGAATACAATCCCTTCTGTCATGTCTTTCTTTTTTTAGACAGACCCTTCGGAACTGACTCGTAAAACCTTTGCACCTAAATTACGATATTTCTCTGCTAGGTTCTCGTATCCTCGATCGATATGTCCGATTTTTTCAAGAACTGTTGCATCCTCAGCTGATAAAGCTGCAAGGAACAAAGCTGCTCCAGCTCGTAGATCTGTGGCTTCTACGAAAGCCCCCTCTAAGGTATCCACCCCGCGAATTACAGCAGTACGACCTTCTAAGGTGATATGTGCTCCCATGCGCCGCAATTCATCTACATGTTGGAAACGGTTTTCAAAGATAGTTTCTGTGATAATACTAGTTCCTTCTGCAATAGATAAAAGAGCCATGAACTGAGGTTGCATATCTGTAGGGAACCCAGGGTGAGGCATAGTTTTGCAATCTAGCCCTTTGATCCGCCCCTTGCTTTTAACACGAATATAATCATCCCCAATGGACACATCCGCCCCTGCCTGCCGTAACTTAGCAGATACCGGCTCTAGATGCTCAGGAATCACATTTGTGATCTCTACATCTCCTTGGGTCATAACAGCCGCAACCATATGAGTTCCAGCTTCTATCCGATCTGGAATTACTGTATGTTCCGTAGGATAAAGCTTATCTACTCCCTCAATTCGGATAACATCCATTCCTGCACCCCGGATTTTTGCTCCCATTTTATTGAGGAAATTTTGCAAATCGATAATTTCTGGCTCCCGAGCTGCATTATATATAGTAGTGGTTCCCTTAGCCAAAACTGCAGCCATCATGAGATTTTCCGTAGCTCCCACACTAGGTACATCAAGATAAATCCCTGCACCTTTTAACTGATCAACAGAAGCCTCAATATAACCATGCCGTTCTTTAACTTTTACTCCCATCTCTTTGAGACCCTTAATATGTTGATCCATAGGGCGGGACCCGATAGCACATCCTCCAGGTTTGGAAAGACGTACCCGACCATTACGAGCAAGGAGAGGCCCGAGAATGAGGTTAGAGGCTCGCATTTGCCGCATGAGGGTTTCCTCTACCTCCCAACGAGAAACATCAGTTGAGTCCACTATTAAAGCTTCCCCTTGGAAATCCACCTTAGCTCCCAGGTTTTCCAAAACTTCTATCATGCTAAAGATATCTGCCAAACGAGGAATATCTAAGAGGGTACTTTTTCCCTCAACAAGCAAGGAGGCTGCTAACAAAGGTAAGGAGGCATTTTTAGCTCCGCTAGTACGGATCTTGCCTTCCAGCCTTTGTTTTCCGGTAATCACATAACGATCCATTGGCATCAAAAACTCCTCCTTTTAATCACTATTACGAAACAAACTTTTACTCAGGTTTTACGATACAAACCTCTGGTTTTAATTCTACTCCATATTTTTCTTGAACATCTTTTTGAATATCTTCTATGAGACTCCGTACTTGGCAAGCTGTAGCATTCCCTAAGTTTACTATAAAATTAGCATGTTTTTCGGAAACTTGAGCATCCCCATATTTCTTTCCTTTCCAACCTGCCTTTTCGATCAATCTTCCTGCAGAATCCCCTGGAGGATTACGGAAGACACTACCGGCATTAGGATATTCTAAGGGTTGGGAGGCTTTTCGTTTAGAGAGATACTCAGACATTGTTTGTTTAATACTCTCCCTATCCCCTTTCCCTAATTGGAATACTCCTTCTAAGATTAAAGCCTGATCCCGTAGGGAACATTTCCGATAGCCAAATTCTAGATCTTCTTTTTCTAGAACCTTAATCTCTCCTGCCATGGTCATGATCTTTACTTTAGCTAAAACATCTTCAATTGAGCCACCATGAGCCCCTGCATTCATGACTATAGCCCCACCTACAGTACCTGGTATCCCTGCCCCAAACTCCAAGCCTGTTAGCCCTCTTTGTGCCGCCTCTCGAGCTAGAGCAGCTAAGGAGATACCAGCACCAACTTTAACTTGCTGTTCATCCCAATGGGTTTGGTTCAGCTGTGTAGTAATAATAGTTATCCCAGGAAGGAATTCGTTAGGAAATAAAATATTAGAGCCCCGGCCAAAAAAGCGAATAGGAATACCTTCCCCTTTAGCTTCAAGCCAAACTTTTACTAAATCTTCCTCATTTTGGGGCCAGAACACAGTCTCAGCTAATCCCCCGATCCGCCATGTACTGAGCTTTTTCAAGGGGAAATTATGTTCCAACCGCCCATTCAGCCCTTGTAATTTCATCTGTATACCACCTTATGTTCTCCTGGGGACCAGTATGGTCAATCTCCATTAGAGCTTCATATGTCCTGCGGATATTTCTCCAAGGTACCCCTAATTGCAAGGCTTGGAGAACCACACCATAAATCCCTTTTTCCAGGTCTCCATCTTGATAAGTTTTTATGGAACCTAAATACTCATATCCTTTTTCATCTCGATAGTACTCTACCAAGTCCCCATGGATAGACCAATAGCTATCTGGGAAGTAGAGGTAAGGTAGGCGACCAAAAGTAAAACCTTGCCAGTATTCTTTTAGCCAGGCTTCTGGAATAATCCAATGAATACCATTGCCAATTTGGACTTCCCATTCCCCATTTTCTTTTTCCCAGAGGAGAGAGGGCTCATAACCAGCATTATGCAAAATCCGCCATAACACAGGTTCTCCTTCTTTAGAAACAATACTTTCCGGAAGGATTACTTCCTCCTCCCAATAACGCTGAAGGAATTGTGATACTTCTGTCTGCAAGATTCCTCGGGTAAGACCCCATTGCCGATAGGGATCTTCCTCATCTACCCCTGGCCAATAGAGAATTTCTGTTGCTCCTCCGTCAGTCATACCTGCTTCCACAGCAGGTAACAAATCTGCCAAGTCTACAGATTCACCAGGTCCTGTTTCCCGAATCAATACATTTCTATGTAGAGCATTCAACAGGCAAATGACACCTTGCCAACCCGAACTTCCTTTTGGAACAAGAAATAGGATTTTCCCCTTAGGCCACATAAGAAACCCACTCCCTTCCTTCTGACTGTCTTATGTTATGCAAAGAAGTCAAAAGGTGTGAAAGGGAGGGGTTTTTTAATTCCATGCAATCTCAAAACAAGTTTGGATTATTTTTTCTAAAGCATCAGGTTGACCTAACTCTTTAGCTTTCCTAGCCATTTTATTTAATTGCTGGGGATTAGAAGTCTCCTCGATTAAAGCCCAGAGCTTATCTCCATCTAACTCCCCATCCAGTACCACCTTAGCTGCTCCACCTTTTTCCAGGGCACGAGCATTATACTCCTGGTGGTTTTCTGCAGCATAAGGATAAGGAATAAGAATACCTGGTTTACCTGCCACCATAATCTCTGCCAAAGTGGTGGCCCCAGCTCGACCTACAAATAAATCACTACAGGCATAAGCCTTGGGCATATCTTTTATATATTCTTTAATCTTCCAATTTTCTCGTTCCCATTTAATTCCCTGGTTCTCTAAGGCAGTTATAGTTTCCTTATGAGTAGCACTCCCTGTAGCCCAGAGAAGTTGAATTTGAGGATTTTTCTCTAGATATTTTAGGACAGTAGCCATGGACTTATTGATACTAAGGGCGCCTCGGCTACCTCCAGCCACTAAAATAGTCAATTTCTTCGGATCCAGGCCAAACTCCTTGGCCCCTTCCTCTCTTACTATTTTACCTACTTCTGGCCGCACTGGCAAACCAGTAAGGATAACTTTCCCTTTATTCCTAAAACGATCCATACTTTCGGGAAAAGTCACCAGGACTTTTCTCACAAAGGAACTGAGGATTTTATTGGTTATTCCCGGTAAAGCATTTTGCTCATGAAGCAATGTGGGAATGCCAAATAAAGCCGCCGTGAGAACTACCGGTCCAGATACATAACCCCCTGTTCCCACCACTAAATCCGGCTTAAACCTTTTTAGAATTTGTTTGGTCTCCCATAAGGCCTTGAGGCTCTTTCCTGCAACTTTAATAGTCTCTAAGCTTAAAGAACGAGGCAACCCTTGGCCAGAAATACCTTCAAATTCCAACCCACTTTCCGGTACGAGACGGGCTTCCATCCCATCCCGAATCCCAACATACAAGATCTCACAATCAGGTTTACGAGCGAGAATCCCTTTTGCTATAGCCAATGCAGGATAAATATGGCCCCCTGTTCCTCCTCCTGTTACGATTACGCGCATAGGAATTCTCCCCCTTTACTCAGAAAATAGCTCAAGTATTTTCGATCATACCTAACATAATATTATAACTTCTTTGGTCTATAAGTGAGCGAACTTAATTTTTTCCAATATCCCAATCTGTTTTTCAGTTATAAATGTATATAACAGTCCTAGATTAACATTATTCCTAAAGCTTATATAAAAACTTACTTAGCAAACCAGAGTTATTTAGCAAACCAGAGTTACTTAGCAAACTAGAGCTATTTGACAAACCGAGATATATTTAATAACACCCCTACACCCAGCAAGGTAAAGACTAGAGAAGTCCCTCCGTAGCTGAGGAAGGGTAGAGTTATACCTGTCACAGGCAAAACCCCGATCACTACCCCGATATTGACCATGGCTTGAATACTTACCATAGAAGTTAAGCCCACCGCCAGAAAACCAGTGAAAGCATCAGGGGCACCCATAGCTGTGCGAAATCCTCGCCAAGCAAAAAGGAAGAAAAGAAGAATAACGATACTGGCCCCCACAAAACCCAGCTCTTCACCGATCATGGCAAAGATAAAGTCAGTATGGTTTTCCGGTAGATAGAGGAATTTTTGCTTACTCTGTCCCAGTCCTAGTCCAAACAAGCCTCCTGGTCCTAAAGCCAGTAGAGCTTGAATGGTTTGATACCCTTTACCCGAAGGATCCGACCAGGGATCTAAAAAGGCAAAAATCCGGTTCATCCGGTAGGGCTCAGCTACAATTGCTGCTACCACAAGAGAGATTCCTGAGCCTCCTAAGCCCAAGATATGACTAATTCTTGCTCCAGCAGCGATTAACATAAAGAAAGTAGTCCCTGCTATGACCAAGGTGGTTCCCAAATCAGGCTGGAGCATAATCAGAACTGCTACCACTACTAGTAAGCCTAGAATTGGGAGAAGGCCTTTACGAAAAGAACGAATCTTATAGGGATCATTGGCAAGTATGCGAGCCATGACCAAAATCATGGCCAATTTGATTACTTCCGAGGGTTGAATGGACAAAGGTCCTAAACCAATCCAGCGGTAGGCACCATTGACTTCCCGTCCTACTCCAGGGATCTTAACCATCACCAGTAGGACCATAGCAAGAATAAGGGCAGGCTTAGCAAATCTCCATAAAAGCTTAAAATCAATAGCCATAGCCCCAACCATTGCCACCAAGCCTAGAGCTACCCAGATCACCTCCATCTTCAAAAAGTGGAAGGGATCATCAAATTGAACATATCCTTTCACCGCACTGGAACTATAAACCATTACTGTTCCTATGGCTAAAAGTGCAAGGATTGCACCAAATAAGATCAGATCAGGACCTCTGCGCCTAGGCATATAAGTTCCCCCTTTAGTTTAAATTGGGTTCCCTATAATGCCTACGCACTAACTCCTTAAAGAATTCCCCTCTTTCTTCATAACTTTTAAACATATCCCAACTTGTACAAGCTGGGGAAAGAAGAACCACATCTCCCGGTACTGCTTCCCCAATAGCCAACTTTACTGCATCCTCAAAAGAGTTTGCTCGAAGATAGGGGCTTACTCCAACATCCCGGGCTGCTTCTTCCATCTCAGAAGC
>JAAZLD010000080.1 GCA_012799495.1 Desulfitobacterium sp.
CTGTTTCTTCTGCTAAAGGAATAAATTCATCGAGATAGACCATTCCCCACTCAGGATGTTCCCACCGAGCTAATGCTTCGACGGCTAAGATTTCACCAGTCTTTAATCTCACAATGGGTTGATAATGTACCCTAAGTTGCCCACTTTCAACAACACGATGTAAATCATTTCTCAGGATAACTTCTTTATAATGTTGAATGTCTAAATCTGCGGAATAGAATTTGTAAGTATTTTTTCCTTCTTTTTTAGCTCTTAATAAAGCTACCTTCGCCTGCTTTTTAAAGGAATCCTGATCCTCTATCTCCTCACTACAAATACATATACCGATGTTAGCAGAAAGATCTAAGTCATAATCTTTTACATGAAAAGGAGTTCTAAATAAATCAATGATCCCTTGGGCGAGTTTTTCATATTCCTGTCTAGTTTTTCGCCCCTGAAGAATAAAGGCAAAATTATAATCTGAATAACGGCTCAGGAAGACCTCTTTCCCTAAAAAGGTCTTCAATTTCCGAGCTACTTTAAGAACTATTTTTTCACCGATCTCGTAACCTAAGGAATAATTAATATATTTGAACCCCTCTATATCCACCATCATTAAAGCACAACCCTTTTTTGATTCATGAGATTGGCAGAGAAGTTCTAGCTTTTTACGAAAATAACGGCTATTAGGTAGTCCTGTTAGTTCATCGTGATTTGCCATGTATTCTAAATAGTTTGCCATTTTTACCCGATCAGTAATATCCTGAAGAGACCCTCGGAGACTCGAAGGGTTCCCTGCTTGATCAAATATCTTCTCAGTCAATGCTTGTACAGTACGGACAGATCCATCGGTACGGATAATCCTGAATTCCAGCTTATATACCTGTTGGGTGATTTTTTCGGTGATATCCTCTAACAAATGACGGTCTTCAGGATGGACATATTTTAATAATCCTTCATAAGTATTATTAAGGGTCTTAGGTTTAACACCTAAAAGTCGATAACCACCTTCTGATAAATAAACCCTTTTTCTAGATAAATCAATCTCCCAATTGGCCATACGAGCTATCCGCTCTGTATTGATAAGCCTCTCATGCTCTTTTTGCAAGTCTTTTTGAAGCAATTCGAATTTAGTAATATCCTGGATAGTCCCTATAATCCCAATAATTTTTCCTTCCTCATTAAATAAAGGGTCACCCTTATTTACGATATACTTAGTCTTTCCGACCTCTTGGGGGATACGAACCTTAAGATTATAGCAACTCCCTACTAAACAGTCCTGGATAGCTTTGCCCAGTCTAGGCTGATCTTCGGGATGAATTCTACTTAAAAACTTATTTATGCCTTCTTTTGAAGTAATTGGATCCATACCAGCTACTTTAAGAGCTTCCGGGGATGCATATAACTCATCCTTAAGAGCGTCATATTTAAAACTACCTACCCCTGCTACCCTTTGAGCTTCTTTTAAATAATCTCCCAATTCTCTTAAGTTTTTTTCGACAATTTTCTGCTCTGTAATATCATGCAGAACACCAATCATTTTAATTGGTTGGTTGTTCTCATCAAACAAAACTATAGCCTTTTCATGAACGTATTTTTCTGTACTTTTCCTTGTAATAATCCGGTATTCTAGATCGTATTCCTTGCCCTGGAAAGATTCATTAGTTACTCTTCTTACTTTTTCCCTATCTTCAGGATGGACAAAGGAATAATAGCCCTCTACACTACCATCGTATTCTTCAGGAGTACATTCCAAGATCTCATATACTTCAGATGTAGAAAAAATCTCATCTGCCTGTAAATCATAGGTCCAGCTACCAACCTTGGCTATTTTCTGTCCATAGGTAATATTTTCCTTAAGTTGGTTATACTCCTTTTGAAGTTCTTCTAGTGGGTCCTGTCCATTGCTCTTTACCTTGTCTAAAATATTACTAAGTTTGGTAATCATTTTTGCCGCCTTCCTTTTAGAATATTATTTAGAAATTTATCTTTAAAATTTGCTTCTTAGAGTTTTGATTGCAGCTTTTGGAAGTATGACGTCACAATTATTCAAAAATAAGGCAATAGCCCGCCCTTTATCTACTATAAGATAAGGGCGAGCCTACACACGGCATTATACAAAAATCGACATATTTTTACAATGATTTTCTACCTTTTAGAAAAACTTCAAAAAATGTATGTCTTTTCTTACATAAGTATCTAAACACCCTAGAAAAGTTAGATTATTTTAAATTTTATAGAGGTTAACTAAAGTCAGCGTAGAACTATTATCTTAAGAAGTTAAAGGGTTCTTAGTAGAGGAATTAATACAAAAAAATTTGGAAAGGAAGTAATGCCAATGGAGCAGGATGTGAGACCTTTTGAAAAGTTCTTTCCCGGTAATCATCTGATTTTAGGGGATGTTGGAACTGGAAAAACCAAATTAGTGTGGTCAATCCTCAAGGACAAAGAGTATATCAAAGAGGATTCAATTAACATTGTCCTTACTGACTCTGACAAAAGAATGTGGGATGAATCTTTCCCTACTCCAGTTACAGTTAAAAATTGCTATGCTACAGATATTTCTTGGGCTACTAATCCTAGCGACCCTGGTATTTACTATTGTGCTTGTGATTATGCTCCAAGAATTATTACTTTTCTCGAGTGTTTAGCTACTTGGGCAGTTCAAAATCAGAATAAGTTTGAACATAAAGTACGGGTTTTTATCGATATCTCCTCTAGAACCTGGGCCCTACCTGAATTTAGCGAACAGATTACTAGGCTAAACTATATCTCCTCCAGCCAGGATGAAGATTTCCCCATAGAAATTTGGGCAGTTCTCGGAAGTCTTAATAGACTAACAAATCAAACGAAATCCATCTTTGCTGGGAATAACCTCATCCTTATGAATCCCCTTCCTTCCTCACTAATTGATGAACTAAAATCCATTGTTGGTCCAGAATGCAGAACTCTTATCCATAGATTAGATAATATTCCAGATCGGAAAAAACAGGGTTATTACTATGCCCCCTGTAATTGTGAAGAATTTTATTTTCACTCTTTTTAAGTAAAAATAAGTTTTAAGTAAAAAAAAGTTTACTGAAAGGTTCCACTTCACTAAAATAAGGTTCTCTAAATATAGTTCATTCATTAAAAAAGGTTCTCTATATAATTGAAGACGAAAAAACCCTTGGCAAGTTTAATCTGCTAAGGGTTTTTTATTTTTTGGGGGAATTATTCTCGCAAAATCCCGTAAAACTCTGCTGTAGCCGTTGTTTCTAAGTCTAAATCCTTGAGAAACTTAGCTGTACGCTTAGGCAAAACAACATCTTTATCATACTTGGCAGCTAACTCTAGAGTGTTTAAGGCTGGAAGGAAATTAGCTAGATCTATAGGAAGGTCCACATCTGGTACCATCTCCACAATACTTATGGGGATATTCCGCTCTCCAGCTTTGCGAGCGATCATATCTAAAGCAGTAACTCCATCTAGGTTATAAAAAACTCCCTCAAAACTAAAGGGGGTACTATAGGTATAACCGATTAAGTTAAAGCCCCCTTCTTGGTCAATAGACTCAATCATTGCGGCACCAATTTCCGGTTCTATTTCGAACTCTTTATATTTAAGGGCACACTCCTTCGCCTCTTTGCTTGATGCTAATTTTTCCAACTTCTTGACTGCCTCTCGGAGAGTATCTGGCTGAAGGACAGGATTATCCCCGCCGACAATAATGACGCTATCAGCTAGGCGGTCTTCTCCCCCACCTTTCAAGATATAATCGATGGCATATTGCATCCCTTCATCAAAATGGCCACCCTTATCTTTAAAGATCTCTTTAATAGC
>JAAZLD010000081.1 GCA_012799495.1 Desulfitobacterium sp.
ATTTCATCTAATAAATCCCTCATCCATAGTGTATCGTCATCAAATGTGTAAGTGTTACTAAATTTTAAATTTAAACTATTCTCCTCTTCATTATGTTCATAGCCTACTAATCTAACCTCAAAATCAAAACCTAATTCCTTATGCTCAAGTGTTATGATGTCACCTAATATAAACTTTTTCCATACATGCTGACATTCCACTATACTTAAAAAATCAACCACATCTACATCAAATTGAATTTGTGGCTGACTTATCTTCGCAAGCATTTTCTTACCTTCTTCATATAATTCAGCTATATTATTCTCTGTATAATTAGAATCATTATAAGTTTCTATTCTTATAAATTTATCTAATTCTTTAAGTTGTTCTGCTGTAAAGTTCGCAGGATTATTTATATCCAATACGTATTGTAAATCTGCCATTTGTTGTTTTATGCCATCTATTACACCTTGTTGATTATCTATTTCAGCTTGTTTATTAGCAATAAGAGTATTTATATTTTCTTTTTCTGTTTCATAACCATCAAGTGCTGATTGAATTGACTTCATATCAGCATATAAACTTTCTAAGTCTGTACCTGTTGCACTTTCGATAGATTTTCTAACTATTGCTAATTCTTCTGTTTTTACGTCTATTAGTGTTTGAACATTACTTAAGGCTCTTTCTAATGCAACTAAACCTTTATTATTTACATCAATATCATCTGCATTAATTAAATTTTCCATAACTTGATTAGCTTCTTGCAATTGTGTTAATAATGGTTCAAAATCAGGATTATAATTTTCAATTTTAACTTGATAAGAATTTAATGCGTCAATTAAATCTTGTGTCATAAATTTAGTGTTCTTAAAAGTGTCAAAATTGTCTAAATAAGGTTGTCCTGTTGGCGATATTGATTGTATAGATATATTATCTTTACCATATACAAACAACCTTGTTTTTACCTCATCATAATTAATATTCTTACTTAAACTTTTAATAAAATTGCCATCACTTATATATAACCCTTTATTTTGCCCTATTTTTTGTGAATCCATTTTAAGAATATCTATTTTTTGATTTATTGTATCAAACATAAAAATACAGTTATATATCTTCTGCAATTCTTGAAATACTTGTATTAAATTCGTATTAGGAAAATCTAATGCACGATAAACTTCATTTAAAGTTAAATCTACATCTATATCTCCTATTGACCATGATTTTGTTACATGATTGAATATATAATTGAGTATTCCTTTTTCAAGCCCATTTTCGTCTATTGAATTTGAACTGTCATATAATAATCTTGAATCTGCTTTGTAATCTATAACCTTTTTCTGTGATAATTCATATTCTCGGCTATAAGCATGAATTTCTTTATATAAATCTCCATCATCGTCTGCATTTTCGTTGATTTTATCTATAATAAAATATTTTTTGTCATTAAGTAGAATATAATATTCCCCATCAACCAAGTCATATATTTCATTTCTAACCTTTTGGCCATCATATTCATTTCTATAAGCTGGGATATTAAAACTTATTTCATCTATTCCAATAAAAAATGCTTTATAATTAAAGTCCGTTATATTTTTTAATGATGTAATAGGTTGTTCATATAAATTATATAAAATTAATTCATATTTTGGTAATTCTATATTAGGGTTTATATCCACTAAAAATTCTCTAGTCATTTATTTACCACCTCTTACTGGGCAATTGGAAAACAACTCTTAACCCATATTTTACATCGCCCTATTACTCTAATTTGGTTAACACCAAATACTAATTCAAGCCAATTTCTATTAAAGTTAGCTAATGGATTTATGTTTACAGGATAATTACTTAAAATTATTTCATTTTCATTGTCAATTGATATAATTTCATCCGTCCTTAAATCAAATAATTTAAATTCTCTGCCACCATCAGATAGATTCGTAAGTGTTACAGATGTATCACCCATCATTTGTATTTCAAGTTTTGGTCTATATCTTTTAATTACATTGCTCATATTCTCTAATTCAATTATTGTTGATGTTGTGTTATTTGATAGGTCGAATGAATTAATATAAACTGGTGACCAAGCATAAGGTGAATTGCATCGGAAAGTAACTTCAACGTAACCTTGCGTATTTATTAAATTTAAATTACTATCGCTTGTTGCTATAACCATATATCTTTTTCCTAAGTCATCACTAGAAATAAACTCTTTGTATTCATCATGAATTAACCATCTGGCAATTTTATTTCTATCTTGTGGAGTCCATTTTTTTGGATTACCGTATTTATCCATTAGCACAAATTGTACTGTAAATTCTAAATTTTCCCTATCTACTCCATAAAAATAAGGAGTAGTTTTATTATGTATTTTTTCCTCTTTTATATCAGTACTGCCTATATATGGAGTTTCAATAAAACCACTATGGTTAATTTGCATAATATACAAATCCATATCACTGGATTTTACACCATCAAAAATAAAGTACATTGATTCCATTAATTTTACCCCTTTCTTTTATGGAATAGAAAAAGACCAACTAAACTCTAGCTGGTCTAACTCCAAATTTATTTAGCTCATTTTTCAATCGTGATATAGCATCATTTTCATATTGTCGTAATACTGGAATTGAATCTTTTGTTATTGTGTCTGCTTTAATAAAATTATCTATTTGTAGTATTATACCTTGTCCTGCTGTAATATTTGGTATCTTTGGTGTAGCAACTTTTATAGTAGATAGTACAGAATCGCTTATTATTTTTTGCAAATGATGGTCTCTAAGTATCCACTCTGGGTCTTTTTCCCCATGAACCATAGCAAATCCAGTGTAGTCAATTTTCCCACCTTTGTCATACCCCAATATTTTTAATTTTTCATATGGAATATTTTTCAGCATTTCATATGAGTATAAATCTTCTTTTATTCCATATTTATCTCTCAGTGCTTGTGCTTGTCTGTGGATTGCATCCATAGCTGCTTTGTCGCCTTGTTTTTTAGCTTGCTCCCACAATCCTTTGTATCTTACATATTTTTCATAATCCTGCTTAGACATGCTAGAAAGTTTGCCATAATTGTCCTCTTTATAGTCACCTCTGTTGTCATCGAGTGGGTCTCTCCAGCCTATTACATCATCGCCTGGGTCATCATCGCTATCATATTTAGGCAATAGTTTAAATGTATTTCTTTCCATTTCTTCTACGACACTTTGTGCAAGTCTTAATTGTTCTATAAAGTCATCACGAATAATATCGCCTAAAATACCCATTCCACGCCCAAATTTATTTTCAAAATCCACATAGGCGTCATATATATCTTCAAATACTCCTTGTGCGACCTCAACTTGTCCACGCATAATACTCTCCCGAGCTTCAGCATAGACTTGCTCGTCTGAGTATTTACGCTCAAGAAACTCTTTATTTATACGGTACTCTTCCTCTAGTCGTTTCTTTTCGTTCTCATAAAGTTCATCAGCTATCTTCTCTTTTTCTTTTGCATCTTCCTCTTTGTCTTTTAATTGGTCTTGAAGTGATTTTTTTAATAAATCTCTCTCTCGCTTTTGTTGCATCTTAGCTATTTTTTCATTCTGTTCAGCTAGTTGCTTTCTCAATTCTATAACTTTGTTTCTGGCTGTCAATGAGTCGTCAAGTGACAATACGTCAATTTCTCTTTGTAGCCTATTTGCTTCTTCACGTTCTTTATTTAATTGCTCAAGATAGTCCTCTTCTTCGTATTGTTCATCTAGCTCATCTATTTTTGCCTGAATGTATTTTCTAAACTCATCCAAATCTTCTTGGTATCTTTTTTTACGCTCATTGTGTCTTTTTTCAAGTGAATCCATTTCAGCTTTGTGCGCTTCTTCTAAGGCTTTCTTTTCTTCTTCTCCTCGCTTACGAATTATTGCCACTATAGCTTCTTGAATTCTATCCAATGCTTGTAATCTTTCTTGTTGTGCATCATATAGGTCGTTTTGTGCTTTTATCCAATTTTGACGTGCAGTTTCTTTTAGGTCTTTTAGCGACTGCTCGAAATTATTGATTGCTAATGTTCCTTCTTGTATACGCTTCTTCAATTCTTCTTGCCTGTCTTTTACTGCCTGGAGTGCATCTTCACCGACTTCGCCCATTTGCTCTAATTCATTTTTGGCTAACTCCACTTCGCGCTCCACTATCGCCATTTGTTTTGCTATATTGTCTGCCTTGCCCTCTAAATCTGTATCCTCTAGCAACTTAAACTCATACTCAAGTTGAGATAATGATTTTTTAAGTTTTTGCACTTGTCGGTCTGCTAGTTCGAACTCAGCTATTAACTTATCTAATTTAACTTTCTCA
>JAAZLD010000082.1 GCA_012799495.1 Desulfitobacterium sp.
CCCCGCCTCTGTAACTCCTACATGTAGAGGATAATCCACGGTGGAAGATATTTTGCGGTAAGCATCTAACATCAAGGGTACATGGGATGCTTTTAGGGACACTTTAATCCTGTCATAACCTTCTTCCTCAAGTAATCTAATATGCCCTATAGCACTTTCCACCATTCCTTGGGCAGTGACTCCCTGATATTTTTCCAGGATTTCCTTTTCTAAAGAGCCGGCATTGACCCCAATCCGGATGGGGATTTCCCTCTCCTTACAAGCCTGGACTACTTCCTGAACCTTCCAGCGAGCTCCAATATTTCCTGGGTTTAAGCGGAGTCCATGGACTCCTTCCTTAATAACCCTTAGAGCTAATCGATAATCAAAGTGAATATCGGCAATGACCGGCAGAACACTTTTCTTAGCAATTTCTCCTAAAGCATTGGCAGCATCCTGATCTAATACTGCTAAGCGGACGACTTCGCAACCGGCTTTTGCTAAAGCTTCAATCTGAGCTAAAGTTGCTGGAATGTCCCGAGTATCTGTATTAGTCATGGATTGGATGACTATGGGAGCTCCGCCTCCGATTGGTACATCCCCTATTTTTATTTGCTTGGTTAGTTTTCTTTCCATTTTAATTCTCCTTAGCCATTACCAGTAAAGAGGCGCAGTACATCTTTATAGGTCACTGCCAACATCAGTGCCATCAAGAAGACAAACCCTAAGAAATGGATAAAGTTTTGCCGTTCTGGATCGATTGGTTTTCCCCTTAAACCTTCAATTAGTAAAAAGAGCAGATGACTACCATCTAAAGCAGGGATAGGTAGAAGATTCAATAGACCTAATTGAATACTAAGTATTCCTATAAAGCCTAGATAGTTTTCCCAGCCAGAATCTCTACTTTGATCAATAGCCTGAACAATAGCTACTGGCCCTCCTAGTTCAGCACTAGTTTCTCCGGTAAACATTTGGCCTACTGTAACCACAATTAGACGGGTAAAGTTAATTGTTTGTTGAAAGCCATATTTTGTGGCCTCCACCAGTGAGGCTTTTTCATAATATACTTCCGGGGAAATTCCCACTAATCCACGGCCAGTTGCACTATCCAGCTCAGTAGTAATAGAAACAGCCCGCTGTGCTCCCTGACTTTCCACTACTAGTACTACTTCCTGGTTTGGTTGATTATGAATTACTTGAGTTAATTCAGTCCAAGTAGGGGTTTCCACACCATTGACAGAAACAATTTTATCCCCGGGTTTGATACCAGCTTCCTGAGCTGGCATTCCTTCAATTAGAGAGCCTACAGTATTACTATCACCTGCTGTGGCAATTCCGAAATAGGCAAAGACAATGACGAACAAAACTAAAGCCAATACTAAATTCATAATAGATCCGGCCGCAATTACCGTCATCCGCTGCCAAACCTTTTTATTACTAAAGCTCCTAGGATCTGAGGAAGAGGCAAGGTTTTGGACCCCGTCTTCATCAATTTCTACATCCATACCATGTAGACGAACAAAGCCTCCTAAAGGAATTAAGCGTAAAGAATAATTGGTTTCTTTTCCCTTAAACCCTATGAGCTTTGGACCGAATCCAAAAGCAAACTCTAAAACTCTAATTCCATTCAAACGTGCTACAACATAATGACCTAATTCGTGGACCATTACTAGCAAGCCGAAGGCGAATATTACTGCTAAGGCACTTACCAAACTAAACCCTCCTCAAATCCATGAGATTTCTTGAGCAAACATCTCTATATCTGTATACATGTTCTTGTCTCACTATGCTATTTCATTGATCAATTCTGCGGTACGGACACGAGCCCAGTGATCTTCATTAAGTATGGTTTCCAGATTATCCGCTTCACACACATTATGCTCTTCACATACCTTTCCTACCAGAGGGATTATATTTAGATAAGATATCTTGCCTTTGAGAAAAGCCTCAACTGCTACTTCATTAGCTCCATTCATCACTGCTGGTAGTGTTCCTCCTCGGCGTCCACAAGAGTAAGCTAGTTCTAAGGCGGGAAAATCATATTCTTTAGGATCCATGAATGTAAGAGATTTTCCTCGTAAATCCAATCTTTCAAATGGGTTTTTCCAACGTGTCGGATAACTTAAAGCATATTGGATAGGTAAACGCATATCCGGTCTGCCTAATTGAGCTAAGACACTTCCATCACAATATTCTACCATAGAATGAATTATGCTTTCGGGATGAATAAGGACTTCAATCTGATCATAGGAAAGACCAAATAAATGATGAGCTTCGATTACTTCTAGCCCCTTATTCATCATAGTGGCAGAGTCAATAGTAATTTTTGCTCCCATGGCCCAATTAGGATGTTTTAGGGCTTGCTCAGGAGTAACATTTTTTAATTCCTCCCGAGACCAGTCCCGAAAAGGACCACCAGAAGCAGTTAGAATGATTTTATCTAAGGTTTTTTCATCCTCTAGACATTGGAAGATGGCGGAATGCTCACTATCTACAGGGAGAATTTTTCTCTTAAGCTCATGGGCGAGGCCCATTACCAATTCTCCCCCAGCCACTAATGTTTCTTTATTGGCTAGGGCAATATCTTTACCTGCTTTAAGGGCTGCTATAGTGGGTTCTAATCCAATCCGGCCACTGATAGCAGTCACAACTAAATCCACAGAGTGGTCAGTTACGGCACTTAAAATACCTTCTATCCCTTGTACCACTTGGATGGAAGTATCAGCTAAACGCTGCCGCAATTCCTTAGCTGCAGCTTCATCCATGAGCCCTACTACTTGAGGCCGAAACTCCCGAGCTTGTTCCTCTATTTTAGAAACATTTTGACCTGCTAAAAGGGCAAAAATGCGAAATTCTTTTGGTTGAAGGCGAAGGACATCTAAGGTTTGAGTTCCGATTGATCCAGTGGATCCTAGTATAGTTAATGTTTTCATATTATCACTCCTTCGGCACTCTAAAAAGGCCTGCCTTACGCAAAGCTTCGTAAATA
>JAAZLD010000083.1 GCA_012799495.1 Desulfitobacterium sp.
CAATGGCCCCTGCTGTAGCGGATACTATACTTAATCATTTACACGATCTGAACCGACAACCGGAAGATTACGATCTGATTATTGCTGGGGATTTAGGTTCCGTAGGTTTGGCTTTAGCCAAAGAGGTTCTAAAAAAAGAAGGTCTCAATACGGAAAATCTTAATGATTGTGGAGTAATTATTTTTGACCCCAAAAAGCAAGATGTTCATGCTGGAGCCAGTGGTTGTGGCTGTTCTGCAGTAGTCTTTGCAGGGGAAATAATGAACAAGCTCTTATCTGGCCATTATCGAAGAGTATTACTGGTAGGAAGTGGAGCATTACATAGTCCTACTTCTTCCTTACAGGGAGAATCTATCCCAGGTATTGGTCATGGAGTTGTAATCGAGGCATAAAGGAGGGGTACTATGTTTGAACAGATTATTCCGGCATTCTTAGTTGGAGGACTAATATGTGTAATAGGGCAACTATTGATAGATTTGACAAAGCCTTCCTTTACTCCAGCCCATGTCTTAGTTTCTTTCGTTACTGGAGGAGCTATTTTAGGGGCATTAGGTCTTTATGAGCCCTTAGTTAGATTTGCTGGTGCAGGAGCTTCAGTACCCTTGTCAGGGTTTGGTTACACTTTAGCTAAGGGTGCTATGGAAGCTGTAGGGGAAAGAGGGCTTTTAGGAGCTTTTTCTGGAGGAGTAGAAGCTGCGGCTGTTGGGATTGCTGCTGCTGTTCTTTTTGGTTATTTGATTTCTATAACTTTTAATCCTAAGGGTTAGTGGTGAGTTCTATGAAGGTTTGGGGGTGATTCTTTGGATAACTCCAGTGAACAAAATATTAAAGTAAGTAAGAACTATCAAAAGAATGTAGATTATCTTAATCGGGAACTGGGGGTTCCCGATAATTTTGATATTGTTTTACGAGAAATGACCATAGGTGGCAAGAAGGCTGCTATTTACTCTGTTAATGGGATGGTCAACACTCAAGTTGCGAGTCTTATCCTAGAAACATTAGTTAGTCTCGAGAGAGCGGATCTTATGGTAAATGCCCTGCAGAATTTGGTCAAAGGGCAGATTGTCAATCTCCAAGTATCCGAAGTGGATACTATGGATAAAATTCTCTATTTTATCTTGTCCGGCCCTATGGCAATCTTCGTTGAAGGGCAAGATAAAGCCATCATTGTTGATGCTAGAAGCTATCCCTCCCGCTCTCCTGAAGAACCAGATATTGAGCGGGTAACCCGAGGGGCTCGGGATGGTTTTACGGAAACTATAATATTTAACACCTCTTTGATTCGTCGGCGTCTCAGAGATCCCAAGTTACGGATGAAATTGGTGCAAGTAGGAGGCCGCTCTAAGACAGATGTTTGCATTGCCTATATTGAAGATATTACCAATGAAGATTTAGTCACAGAAATTATTGAGGAAATCCAAAAGATCAAAATCGATGGAATTCCTATGGCGGAAAAAAGTGTGGAGGAGTTCATTTTAGGCAGTAAAATATGGAACCCTTTCCCCCGTGTCCGCTATACAGAGAGGCCTGATGTGGCGGCAGTTCATCTCCTAGAAGGTCATGTAGTGGTAATTGTTGATACATCTCCTTCCGTGATGATTGCCCCGGCTACCTATTGGTCCCACACCCAGCACGCTGAAGAGTATCGGCAAGAGCCTATTGTTGGAGCTTATTTGCGTTGGATTCGTTTCATGGGTATTTTTGCCGCTCTTTTCCTCTTACCCCTTTGGTTAGCTTGTGCCCTCAATCCACAACTTCTGCCGGAATGGCTCCAGTTCATTGGAGTGGAAGAAGTAGGGAAGATCGGTTTAATCCCTCAAGTCTTTTTAGCGGAATTTGGAGTAGATTTGGTGCGGATGGCTGCCATTCATACACCAGGTCCATTAACTGTCGCCCTTGGTTTAATCGCAACCTTTATGATCGGGGATGTAGCAATTAAAGTTGGGCTTTTTGCTCAAGAGATCATTGTCTACATAGCGATTGTAACAGTAGGTACTTTTGCTACACCAAGTTATGAACTTGCGCAAGCCAACCGCCTAGCTAGACTTTTCCTCTTAGTTATGGTGTCTTTATTTAACTTTGAAGGTTTTGCTATTGGTGCCATAGCATTATTTATTTTATTAGTCAGAACGAAGTCCTTTGGAGTGCCTTATTTATGGCCTTTATTACCTATTGATATTAAAGCTCTAGGGACTGTATTAGTACGCTCTCCTCTCCCCATAAAAAACAAACGACCAAGTATTCTCAAGCCTAAAGATATGATTAGGCAGCCTCAAGGGCGAAAGGAATAAGGAGGTAAATAATGAGATTAGGTTTACCACGAGCATTAACTTATTATGATTACTATCCTTTTTGGGCAGGATTTTTTTATAAATTAGGAATCCAATTACACACTTCTCCTCAAACAAACCGCACCATAATGGAGGATGGTCTTAAGAAAGCACCTGATGAAACTTGCCTTCCGGTAAAAATTCTTGTTGGACACCTTCTTGCTTTACAGGATCAGGATGTGGATGGGATATTTTTACCACGTCTAGTCAGTATGGAAAAGAACACTTATTTATGTCCTAAAATCTTAGGGTTACCTGAAAGTGTCCTCTATGCTATTCCAAGGGAAGTTAAGGTTTACACTGTGGATATTAACTGGCGGAAGGGGAAAGGTCTCGTCTTAAAAAACCTCTATCAATTCGGGGAGGAGATTCAACGCACTAAAAGACAGATTCGGGAAGCTTTTGTAGAAGCTCAGCGGTGGCAAAAAGCTTATCAACGGATGCGTAATGGGGGCTGGTCTTTTGAAGAAAGTATGGAATGTTTTGAGGTCTTAGCAGAGCCAGTGAAATTAGAAAAATTAGGCTTCATAGGCAATCTCCCTTTTACTGAGGATATGGATTTACAAATTAAGGAAAAGAAATCCAATCCCAAGATCGCCTTAGTAGGCCATAGTTATCTAGCTTATGAAAACTATGCGAATTTAAATTTGCTTCAACATCTGAAAAAGAAAGCAGAAGTAAAAGTTGTAGAAAATGTTCCTTCAGGATTCATAGAAGAAAAACACGGAGAATTACCTAAGAAAATGTTCTGGAGTCATGCTAAAAAAATATATGGTGCTGGAGCTAAATATGTAGAAAGTCAGGAAATTGATGGACTTATATATCTATCTTGTTTTGGATGTGGTACTGACTCCATGACTAACGATATGTTGGCTCGGAAAGCAAGGGAACAACAAAAACCCTACCTTGTCTTGACTTTAGATGAGCATACTGGTGAAGCAGGTTTAATAACTAGAATTGAAGCCTTTCTCGATATGCTAGAAAGGAGGAAAGCACATGAAAGTTACATTTCCCCATATGGGAAACGCTTGGATCGTTATTCAAACATTACTTGAGTGTTTAAATGTAGATTATGTTACTCCTCCTCCTAATAGTAAAGAAACCTTAAATATAGGGACCCAGTTAGCTCCTGAATCAGCTTGCCTTCCTTTAAAGCTCAATTTAGGTAATTTTGTTCAAGGAGCTGCCTTAGGAGCAGATACAGCCTTGATCACTGGAGGAGTAGGGCCTTGCCGCTTTGGTTATTATGGAGAATTAGAAAAGCAGATACTGCAAGAAGCTGGTTATGATTTTGATGTAATCACTTTGGAACCACCTGATGGCAGTATTCTAGGCCTTCTTCAAAGGATTCGAAAATTAGCTGGACCTAAAAATAATTGGCGGAAAATAACTCAAGCTTTGCTTTTTGCCTATCGCAAAAGTGTGGCTTTAGACAGAATAGAAAATACTTTTCACGGTTATCGTCCATTAGTTCCAGATTCTAATCGAGTAGATCAACTTTATGATGAAGCCAGGATGAACTTACTCCAGGCAATGTCTGAACAGGGGATTACAGAGGTATTAAATTGGCTCTCAGATAAAATCCAAGAAGAAAAAGTATGTTCATATGGTGAAAATTATCGTGATAAAAAAAATACCTTGAGAGTTGGTGTGGTCGGCGAAATCTACACTGTCTTAGAGCCCTATGTATCTATGGAAATTGAAAAAGAATTAGGGAATCTGGGAGTATTGGTGGATCGTTCCATCTATCTTTCTGGTTGGGTTGGCCAGCATGTTTTCCGGGGCTTAGCTCAAGGATATAAACCTATTAAGCCTTATTACTCTTTGGCGAAACCGTATTTAAACCATTTTGTTGGTGGACATGCCATGGAAACTGTAGGAGCGGCAGTAAAATATGCTCAAGAGGGCTATGATGGCCTTGTGCAGCTACTACCTTTAGGGTGTATGCCAGAAATTGTGGCCGCTAGTATCTTGCCTAAAGTTCAAGAAGATTACGGGATACCGATTATGACTTTAACAGTTGATGAACATACAGGAAAAGCGGGAGTTTTAACGAGAGTAGAAGCTTTTGTAGATTTATTAGAGAGATCCCGTATTTATAAGGATCATAAAGAGGGAGTGTTAGAGCTTGCTGGTAGATAAATATTTTTTAGGTGTTGATGTAGGTTCTGTAAGTACTAATTTCGTTCTAATCGATGAAGAAGGTCATTTGGTAGACTCTTTGTATTTGCGAACTCAGGGTCGTCCTATGCAAACCATCCAGGAAGGAATGAAGAATTTACGGCAAAAAATAGGTGGAAAAGCAGAAATCATCGGGGTTGGTACTACGGGAAGTGCCCGTCAGTTAGCAGCTACTTTACTAGGAGCAGATGTGGTTAAGAACGAAATAACTGCCCATGCTGTGGCTGCTTCTCGAATAGATCCTAGTGTCCAAACCATCTTAGAAATTGGAGGACAAGATTCGAAGATCATTCTCTTGCGTAACGGAGTAGTTGTGGATTTTGCTATGAATACAGTCTGTGCAGCAGGAACAGGCTCTTTTTTGGACCAGCAAGCAGCTCGCTTAGGTATTCCAATTGATGAATTTGGAAAGTTAGCCCTCCAAGGGACTCATCCTGTGCGGATAGCTGGACGTTGTTCTGTATTTGCTGAATCAGATATGATTCACAAACAGCAATTAGGCCATTCCTTACCTGATATTTTGGCAGGCTTATGTCAGGCAATGGTCCGTAATTACCTTAACAATGTAGGGAAAAACAAGGAGATATTGGGACCAATATTCTTCCAAGGGGGTGTAGCCGCTAATCCCGGTATTCGTAGAGCCTTTGAAAATGAATTAAACCAAAAAGTGATTGTCCCAGAGCATTTTTCGGTTATGGGAGCTTTAGGAGCGGCTTATCTAGCCCAGGAAAAATACCAGCAACAAGGGTTATCCACAAAATTCCGGGGAATGAAAATTTCCGAAAGTAATTTCCAAGCTCGTAGTTTCGATTGCCAAGGATGTAGTAATCAGTGCGAAGTAGTGGAAATACGTCAAGAAGAACAAACTCTTACCCGCTGGGGAGATCGTTGTGGTAAATGGTCAGTAATATCATCTTATACCCAAGAAAAAGAAATTACAGAAGCCAGTGGAAAATAGGAGCGCAGGGTACAAAAGGCTAATTTCTTCTAGCGAGATCTGACAAAAATTAGATCTAAGGCCACAAGGATTAGAATAGCGATGAGAATCTTTTCTAAACCTTCCGAAGGTACAAGAAACTCTCTTCGACTGCCCAGAGGTATACCATAAGAAATACTTGGGAAATATCCTTGGGGGTGGGGGGATACGGGGGCATAAAGGTTTGTACTGACCATAGGATATCCTCCTAATGGCATACCTCTTGTTCTGGTAGGAGTAAGAAAATTATTGCTATAATTGGGACTGTTATAATTTTGGTAAGGATTATGAGGGTTGGGATAAAAGCTAGGGTAATAATCTTTAGATAAATAACGATCTGAATAAGGGTTCCTTTGGTAAGAATTCCAATAAGAATAAGGATTGGAATAAGAACTGTTATATGCTGAATAGTCTACACTTTGACGTTGACCGAATAAATTGGCCTTCATGGAGTCACCGCCTTAAGCATTATTAATAAGTCCTAATTTGTCGGCAAGAATTATAATCCATTATACTCCAAAAATCCTTAAAGGGTACAAAGGTATGAAGGAAATAAATTTGAGAATATAATCGAAGCACTATATTTGATCTAATGGTGGAAATGGGGTGAGATTGATGAGGCGAATTATAATAAACGCTGTATTGGGTTTTACTTTAGGAGTTATCATTGTTATGGTGGTAGTCATATTATCGGGGAGAGGTTTTAATTATCAGGGCGATGATGAGGAAAACCAATTATTCCAAGAGAATCTTGTGGAAGCTGCTAATAATAATGGTGAGGATACAGAGCTAGGGGTAGAAGGAGAAAATGAAGAAAATCTTACCTTAGAAGAACAGTTGAGTATTGGGGATTTAGATAGAACAAAGGTGGAAAATCAATTTACAATTTTGCTAATTGGTACTGATAGCCGACCTGGAGAAGGGTTAAGTAATACTGATACCTTAATAGTAGCTAGTCTTGACCAGAAAAATAAAAAGATGGTCCTCCTTTCTATTCCCCGAGATACCCAGGTTTTTATTAAAGAAAGAAAAGAAAAGATAAATGCCCTAGCTCGTTTAGGTAAAGGCCCTAGTTCTGTGCAAAACTATATCCAGGAATTGCTAGCTACCCCTATCCATGGCTATGTAATGACAAATTTCCAAGGGTTTAAGAATATCGTCGATAGTTTAGGTGGGATAACCATCAATGTGGAAAAAGATATGTATTATGATACCGGTGATCAAGAAGATCGTTATATCAACTTAAAAAAAGGGGTTCAAAGGTTAAATGGTAGTCAGGCTCTCCAATATGCACGGTTTCGGAATGATGAACTGGCTGATATTTCAAGGGTTTCCCGGCAACAAGAAGTCCTTAAAGCCATAGTGGCTGAAGGGACAAATCCTCGGAATTTCCCCAAACTTCCTTTGGTAATCCCAAAAATTTATAAAACTATCGAAAGTAACCTTAATTTAGCTCAGATCTGGTCCCTTGTAATGGTCTTTAAAGATAAGGACAATTATGAAGTGGTCAACCATACACTTCCTGGCTATTTTGCAGATGAAGAAGGGATCAGTTATTGGAAAATCGATCCTCAAGAAGCTAAGGGTATAGTGGAAGAGCTTTTTCAAGGACATAAAGCTCCTGTTTTTCATAACTATCAACAAGTTAATCCACCAAGCCACGGCAATCCTGATAAGCTAGTGAAAAAACAAGAAACTGTCCAAGATAATCATGAAGAGAATAACCAAGAGATAAATCAAGAGATAAACCAAGAAAATAAGGAAGAGAGGGAACAAGAAGCTCCCCTTATTGAAATAGTAGAAATAAAGAGTAAAAAAGAGGAGATTGTTTTTGAAGTGCTAGATTAAAGAATGTTGTACCTTGTCTATTTTGGTAATTGAAGGTATAATATTTGGGTATTTTATAGGAGATAGGATTGGGGGTCATGGGATGGAAAAGCAATTTGAAAAACTCAAAGAATACTTAAATATGGACACGGAAATTCCTTTTGATGAATTCTCTAGCTACTATAAGGATCTAATACAAACCTTGAATACCACTTTTGAAGAGATGAATCAGGATGCTCGTCTAAAAGCTCGCTATGCTTGCTCTATTGTTCAGGCTAATGCAGAATCTAGAGTTAAGAGAGATAAGAAGAATGCCAAAGCTTATCGAAAAATCATGGAAAAGACTGCTTTTTGGAGCAATGCTATTAACTATCGCCTCCTAAAAGATGGTATGCAGCAAAGTGAAATTGATGAAGCTATCGAAGAGATAAACGACAGTATATAGTATATCTAAAGCACTTCACCTAAGAGGTGCTTTTCCTTTTTTAGGTTATTTAGTTATTTCTCCTTTTCTTGCTGGTAGTGGTCTAGAGATGATATAATTATCTTTAATCTTGTATGCGTAAAGGGAGCAGGAAAAGTAGTATGAATGTAATTCTTACTCATCGCCAAATGGATTTTGATGCCTTAGCATCTATGGTGGCAGCTCATAAAATTTACCCCAATAGTGTGATGGTAGTCGATGGTAAGTCTAATCCTTATGTTCAGGATTTTCTTGCCTTAGCAAAGGATCGACTGCCTTTTTCCCGCTCTAAAGATATTAACTGGACAGAAGTAAAAAGAATTATTCTAGTGGATACCCATAATCTCCAGCGAGCGGGAGGATATAAAGAGGATGAGGTAATTAGAAAAATTCCTCTCGTAATATATGATCATCACCCTTATCAGGGAAAGTTTGATGAGAATATATATATTGAAAGTTTAGGCTCCTGTACAACTTTGCTAATTGAGGAAATGCAAAGGCTTAAAATAGAGCCTAATTCTTTTGAGGCGACACTTTTTGCTCTAGGTATCTATGAGGATACAGGGAGTTTGCTTTTTGAAAGCACGACTGTAAGAGATATAAAGGCTGTAGCCTACCTTTTAGAAAAAGGGGCCAATCTTGGAGTGGTGGCAGAATACCTTCGTAAGCCCTTACATGATGAACAAAAAGAAATCCTCCAACAACTCTTAGATCACGGACAAAGTGAAATCTTTCAAGGTCAACCAGTATATATAACTTGGGCTGAAAAGGATGAATATGTGGGAGGTTTAGCTTTATTAGCTCATCGCGTGGGTGAAGTAGAAGGGGCTGAAACCCTTTTTCTAGTAGTGGCTATGGAAAATAGAGTTTACCTCATAGGACGCTCCCGTGGTAGAGGATTTGATGTTAATAATATTATCCGGGCCTTCGGTGGAGCCGGGCATTCAAGGGCTGCTTCCGCTTCTATAAAAAACACCTCTATCCATGAAGTTACGGAGAAGCTTAAAGAGGAGTTGCAAAATCAATCATATCAAGGTAATTCAGTGAGAGATATTATGAGTTATCCCGTAAAAACAGTTCCCCCTGATATGAAACTACGGGATGTAGAACAAATCCTTCTTAAATATGGTCATACGGGAGTTCCAGTAGCAAAAGATAATAAGTTAGTAGGAATTATTTCCCGTCGAGATGTAGATAAATCCCTTAAGCATGGATTAGAGCATGCACCTGTAAAAGGGTTTATGACCAAAGATGTTATTGTGGTAGATGCCAATGCTAGCTGGGAGGATGCCCATAAGATCATGGTCCAGCATGATATTGGTAGAATCCCAGTGGTAGATGAGGGAAAGTTAGTGGGGATTGTTTCCCGTTCCGATATATTACGGATGGTTCATGGCAGTGCTGTTCCTACGGAATTATCCTTAACTAGGAATCGCAGTATGGCCATGCGGGAAGATATTCTCCTTTTGTTAGAAAACTTACCTCAGAGGATCCGTTTACTAATAAAATCTGCTCAAAAAGTGGCAGATAATTTGGGCTATCCTCTTTTTATTGTAGGTGGATTTGTGCGAGATCTTCTCTTACTAGCCCCTACCCAAGACTTGGATTTTGTAGTTGAAGGGGATGGCAAAGCTTTTGCGAAAGCTTTGCAAAAAGAGTTAGGAGAAGGTGAACTAATCTTTCACGATCAATTTGGCACTGCTCGCCTAGAATTTGCTGATGGCAACCATTTGGATATAGCTCGTTCTCGACGAGAGGACTATGCTTCCCCTGGAGCATTACCTCAAGTGGAAGAATCCCGTTTGCGAGATGATATGTTTCGGCGGGACTTCACCATCAATGCTATGGCCATTGCAATTAACTCCCAACGGTACGGAGAATTGATCGATTATTATGGTGGATTACGAGATTTAAAGCAAGGAGAAATTCGCTTCCTTCATAACTTAAGCTTTATTGAAGATCCCACCCGCATACTTCGGGCATTACGGTTTGCTGCCCGCTATGGCTTTCGGATAGCAAAAGAAACCCAGGAGGCTATTTATATAGCCTTAGAAAATGGTGTTTTAGGGAAACTAAGCTGCGAACGTTTTACAGAAGAATTTAGCTTAATGTTATATGAAGAAAAGTTTGGTCTAATGGGGAAATTTCTCATGGAGATGGGAATATTAGAGGAATGGTTCCAATCAGAACTTCCTTGGGATTTTAGTCATCCTATATTAAATCATAAGGAAATCCTTCCCGAGAAAAAGTGGTTACTTTCTCTCCGCAAAATGGACACCAGGCACTTGCCTTTACTCCAAGAAAGGCTTCGCTTAGCTCGGGAATGGGGAATTCTTACGATGAAGTATCTGGAAATTCAGGATAAACTAAAGAAACTAAGAGCCACTAGTGCTCTGCCTCTCAAAGAGCTTGATGAGATCTTTTGGAGTGCACCTCCTTTACTACTGGATGTTTTCCAATTAGATGATCAATGGGAAAAAGAAATTCTAAGATATAAAGAGAGGGTAGAAAATATCCAACAATCCGTCAATGGAACTGATTTAATGGCTTGGGGTGTGAAGGAAGGACCAGAAATTGGTCGTATGTTAAAAGAAATACGCACAGCCTGGTTAGAAGAAAAGGTGAAAAATAAAACCCAAGAAAGAGCTTTTGTTCAAAAACTCTTAGAAGATTACCGTTAGTTACTTTCCTTTTCTTGAATTAGCCAGTTCATTAAAGGGGGAAATAAATGTTTAATATAAGTGCTTTTATCGCCAATATACCGGCCTTATTAGTGGGCTTTGCTGTTCATGAGTATGCACATGCTTGGACAGCTGATCGATTAGGAGATCCTACTCCCCGTAGCCAAGGTCGTTTAACTTTAAACCCTGTTGTCCATCTAGATATATTTGGAACCTTAATGGCCGCTTTATATCAGTTTGGATGGGCCAAGCCTGTCCAGACTCAACCTCATTACTTCCGTGGCAATAAAAAACTAGGACAGATTCTCGTATCATTTGCTGGACCTTTTGCTAACTTTATCTTTGCTTTTATCGCCATGTTTGCTTGGGTTTTAACTATAGCTTTAATCGGAGATTCCAGCTGGACTCCAACTATTTCTCAGATATTTAGTGCTATGGTAGTACTTAATTTAGGATTGGGTGTATTTAACCTTTTACCAATACCACCCCTAGATGGATTTTCCATTGTTAAAGGATTTGTTCCAGGGCGTTATTATAATGTAGTGCGGACCATTGAGAATTATGGACTATTTATTTTGGTTATAATACTCTTTACTAACTTTGTTGGATTTGTTCTCCGTCCAGCTGTATATAGTTTATTTACTTTTTTTCAAAATACCGCTATTTTTTTTCTTTCCCCTTTTTTCGGCTAACTCTTAAATAAAGGAATGCTAATAAGGGTGATTGATTAATTAAAGTTTTGAAAGGAGTCTTATAAGTGAAAGGAAGAATTTTTAGTGGAATGCGCCCAACAGGAGCGTTACATATTGGTCATTTAAGCGTTCTCCAGAATTGGGTAGCTTTACAAGATGATTATGAAAGCTATTATAGTATTGTCGATCTTCATGCTTTGACTACGGGTTATGAGGATAAGTTAGACTTTGATGAGTTGATTCGAGATATCGCTTTAGATTGGTTAAGTGTGGGCCTAGATCCGAAAAAATCCACAATTTTTGTTCAATCCCACATCAAGGAACACTCTGAATTACATCTATTGCTTTCCATGATCACTCCTCTTTCATGGCTCGAAAGAGTACCAACTTATAAAGACCAGTTGCAGCAATTAGGAAAAGAAGGTGGCAAAAATATAGCTACTTATGGCTTCTTAGGCTATCCACTTTTACAGGCTGCTGATATTTTAGTTTATAAAGCTGATAGTGTTCCCGTAGGGGAAGACCAAATTCCTCATATTGAACTTAGTCGGGAGATTGCC
>JAAZLD010000005.1 GCA_012799495.1 Desulfitobacterium sp.
CAGGGCTGATGATACTTGGACCGCAGGGTCCTGGGAAAGTAAGTAGTTGCCAGGTAACAGCAAAAAGACCATCATCTCGATGGTCTTTTTGTGTGTATGCATTATCATTATCTTATAACTTTTAACCACTCTTCAGTGATATCAAATATGCTGACAATCGGCACCTCGTCAATAGAAACTTTTTTCTGCTTAATCATAATACTGCCCCCTTTAGTAAATCTGATATTAGAAAATGTTATTTAAAGAAGTTAAGAGTGAAGTAGTGGAAAAGTAACCAACGTTAGAATTGAGATAGTACTATCATTCACTAACCTACTTATATTATAAACTATTAGCTCATCTCGAACAAGTGAAAGTTATCGTTTTCCCAAAGTTTAAATATTCGATTACTTTTGTATTTTTAATCTTTTATGAATAGACACTTAGAAGAATTTTGAAATGGTAAGATTTTTGGCTGTTAAATATGATAACATACATATATAAAATTCAGTAACAAGGCTGGGGGAATAAATATATGGATATCTTTATTGGCATGATAATTGGCTTACTGTCAGGTTTCTTTGGTGGCCTCGTTGGTTTAGGTGGCGGAATCATTATGATTCCACTTATGGTAGGTATTTTGAAAATCTCTCAACATATGGCCCATGGTACTAGCTTAGTAGGTGTTTTTTTTACTGGGCTTATGGGAGCAATTACATATTCTATGAATGGTTTCATTGAATTGATGCCTGGTCTAATATTAGCAGCTGCAGCCATTATAACGGCCAGATTTGGAGCTCGCTATGCTAATTCCCTTCCTGAGTGGAAGTTAAAAAGAGCCTTCGGATATTTTCTGTTCTTTGTAGTTATCCTTTTTTGGTTAAAACCATATATCGGGGATTTTTCTCTATCCGCAGCTACGTTTGCTAAAGTAATCATCTTGCTTTGTATCGGGGCTTTTACAGGATTTCTTTCCGGAATGATGGGAGTAGGCGGCGGAACTATTATGGTACCTGCTATGGTAATTTTCGCGGGTATGGGACAGCAAGTTGCCCAAGGAGTTTCTCTCTTTGCTATGATTCCTTCATCGGCTATTGGAGCTTTAACTCACCACCGTAACGGAAATGTGCAAACGAAAATTTTACCTGGCTTAATAGTAGGTATATTGATAGGAACATTTTTTGGCGGCTCCTTTGCTCAAGTTTTACCTGAAATAGCTTTGAGAGTTGTCTTTTCAATAGTAGTTATTTATACAGCTATAAGAAATGTCAGAGCTAAAAAACCAAAAACCCTTAAAGAATCAGCAAATCAGAGTTAAAAATGAGGATGGTAATGCGTGAAAATCATAATTTCACCGTCTAAGAAAATGCATATGGATGAAGATTCCCTTCCGTCTCGTAGTACTCCAGCCTATATTAAAAAGGCTGACAAACTTAAAGAATATCTGCAAAGCTTAACCTATGAGGAACTAAAGGAATTACTTAGCTGTAATGATGAAATCGCCCAGCTAAACTATGAGCGTTATCAAAGAATGGATTTGTATGGTTATACAACTCCGGCGATTTTATCCTATGACGGTATTCAATATAAATACATGGCTCCTCAGGTTTTTGAATATAGACATTTTGATTATATAGAAAGGCATTTGCGAATCTTATCCGGCTTTTATGGTCTATTGAAACCTTTTGATGGGGTAGTACCCCATAGATTAGAAATGCAAGCTAAACTAAAGACACCCTTCTGCCGCAACCTTTATGACTATTGGAGAGATGATATCTACCGGGATTTGACTCAAGACGGTACTACAGTTATTTTGAATCTGGCTTCAACGGAATATAATAAAATAGTGAAGAAATACCTAACCCCGGATGTTAAATATGTTACCTGTATCTTCGGTGAGATGATTGAGGATAAAATAGTGGAAAAAGGGGTTTATGTAAAGATGGCTCGGGGTGAAATGGTTCGTTTTATGGCAGAAAATAATATCCAAGAACTTGACGATATTAAATATTTTAATCGACTTAATTTTGTTTATCAGGAGGAGTTTTCCAATGATACGAATTTTATCTTTTTGAAGAATGTAAATCAAGGAAAAGAGTAACTCAGGAACATCATAGGGATATTAAAGGACTATGCAGCCATGCCTAGTCCTTTATTTTTGTATGGAAAGCCTCCTATCAGCCATACTAAGGTTAATCACTTAGATGAGGATAGGAGAATGAGTAATATGGAGAATTCTTTTAATAAGGAGAATACCTCCTTTAAAAACTCTATTTTAGATAAAAACACTTTCTCCACCACTTGGGAATTGGTGCCGGGACGAGGGGCCTTTGAGAGATCCCAAGAAGCAGCCTTGTTAGCCGCTGAACAAGCGGCCAAAGGGGGGAAAGTCCATGCCCTGACTATTACGGACAACCCAGGGGGAAATCCGGCGATTCTAGCGGATTTTCTAGGTCAGGAGATTATAAAAATGGGGATTGAACCTCTGATTCACTTTACATGTAAAGATAAAAACCGCAACCAACTGGAAAGCCAGCTTTATGCTCTAGATCGGGCAGGTATCCGAAACCTTTTAGTGATGACCGGTGACTATCCTCGTACAGGATTTGCCGGCAGGCCCAAGCCGGTTTTTGATTTGGATCCCACTCATCTTTTAAGGATTATCGGCGAAATGAACCAAGGGTTAGAAGTCAAAACTCCAAAAGGAACAGCACAGCACAAAGCTAGCGATTTTTTTGCCGGGGCAGTAGTTTCTCCATTTAAAACATTAGAAGCAGAGCAAATGGCTCAGTATTTTAAACTTAAAAAGAAAATTGAAAGCGGTGCTCAGTTTATCGTAACTCAATTAGGATATGACGCTCGGAAATTCCATGAAGTGCTTCAGTTTATGAAGCTTCATGAATATGATATCCCCGTAGTGGGAAATATTTATGTCTTATCCTATGGAGCGGCAAAACTCATGTCCCAAAATAAAATGCCTGGCTGCGTAGTAACAGATAAATTGGTTGCCGAACTTGATAAGGAGAGAAATTCCCCAGATAAAGGACGAGAGGCTAGGCTTCTTAGAGCAGCTAAAATGTATGCCTTTATGAAGGGTATGGGTTTTGCCGGAGTCCAGATCGGTGGTCATAATCTCAAGTACGAGGAAGTAGAATACATAATTGAAAAGGGCGAGGAACTTACAGCTAATTGGCAGGATCTTATTCCCGAATTTGATTATCCCATCCCTGATGGTTTTTATTATTTTGAAAAGGATGAAAAGACCGGCCTCAATACGGACAAGCCGGTAGATCGAGATGATATCCCCTTGGCATCACCGGTGGGTTTTCAGTTTTGGAGCATGTGGCAAATGCATAAATTAGCCTTTACTCCAGATGTAGGCCTTTTCAAAACTATGCAAAAAATCTACACTCATAAAAATCCCAAACGCTACCCCTTTGAACATTTCATAAAAGCATTGATCTATGATTGTAAGGACTGTGGGGATTGTGCTTTGCTGGATTTGGCTTATCTTTGCCCTATGTCTCAATGTCCCAAGTATTTGCGTAATGGTCAGTGTGGGGGAAGTTATAAAGGTTGGTGTGAAGTATATCCTAATGAACGGCAGTGTATTTATGTCCGGGTTTTCTCACGTCTCAAGAAGTATCGGGAAGAGGAACAATTGGATTCTTATCAGATTCCACCAGCCAATTGGGATCTATTTCAAACCTCTTCTTGGTATAACTACTATCTAGGTAGGGATCATTCAGCTCTAACTTTAGGAATTCGTCCGCCAGAAGGGTTTCAAGGGGAGGGCATGCAATGAGGATTCATCAAGAAGAAGGAAAGTATTATTTGGAGAGGAATTTTCCCACTCCAGCATCACTTTGGATAGATTCTACCCCATCTACTTCTTACCCGTCTTTAGTAGGGGATACAAATGTGGATGTGGCAATTATCGGGGGCGGAATGACAGGGATTACTACTGCTTACCTTTTAGCCCAAGGAGGGCTGAAAACAGTGGTCTTAGAGGCTGAGCGCATACTTTTAGGCACAACAGGTCACACCACGGGGAAATTAACAGTACAACATAACTTAATCTATGACTATCTTCTTAAACAAATAGGAGAGGAAAACTCCAAGCTTTATGCTGAGGCTAATCGTGCTGCCATTGAATTTGTAGCAGAAACAATAAGAAGAGAAGATATCCAGTGCGATTTTAGCCGCCAAAGTGCTTATTTATATACCCAAAAGAGAAGGCATATCAAGGCTCTAGAAAAGGAGTTTGAAGTTGCCTGCAAGCTTGGAATTCAAGCTTATCTTGTAGAGGATATACCTCTTGATTTACCAGTTAAAGGGGCTTTGCGCTTTGACAACCAGGCCCAATTTCATCCTCGTAAATATCTTTTGGCCCTGGCAGAGAGGTTTATCGCTCAGGGAGGAAATATCTATGAACAGACCAAGGTAGTGGATATTAGGGGTAAGGGGCCTTTTATAGTACATACGGAATCAGGAGCCAAGATAAAGGCCGATTACGTGATTATGGCTTGTCACTATCCATTTCATATTTTGCCTGGATTTTATGTAGCCAAGATTTATCAAGAACGGGAATATGCAATAGTGGTAAAGGCCAAAGAAAAATTTCCAGGGGGAATGTATGTCAATGTGGAAGATCCTCCACGGTCTTTACGAGGTCTACCCACACCAGAGGAAGACCGGATTCTCATAGTGGGGGAAAGGCACCGGACCGGAACGGGAAAAAATTTGACTGAGCATTATAAAAACCTAATGAAATTTGCTCAAGGGCTTTTTACTGTGGAAGATTTTCCTTTCCATTGGTCCACCCAAGATTGTTCCACTTTAGATGATATTCCCTATATTGGTCCCGTTAGCAAAGATAAACCTAACCTATTGATGGCTACGGGATATCGAAAATGGGGTATGACCCATAGTACTGTGGCAGCCCTTCTGCTGCGAGATGGGATTTTAGAGGGAAAATCTCCTTGGGAAGAAGTCTATAGCCCAAGTCGGGAAGGTAATCTTAAATCCAAGACCAGATTTGTCTTTAATACCGGAGATCTTGTTTATCACTTTGTTGGTGGTAAATTAAAAAAAGGTGAAAAAGAATATTCTTTAAGCCCAGGTGAGGCTGTTATTGCCAATATAAAGGGGCGACGAGGGGGGATTTATAAGGATCGAGAAGGGAAACTTCATATTGTGGATACCACATGCACTCATTTAGGCTGTGAATTACAATGGAATGATGGGGAGCTTTCTTGGGACTGTCCCTGTCATGGTTCACGTTATGATATAGATGGAAATCCTTTGCACGGCCCCACTCTCAAACCCTTAAAGAAAATTAGACTTGATAAATTAGAGTAGTTAAGAGTAGGTAAAGGGAACTATCCGATTATGGGTAATAGATTTACGAGCAATAGGTTATGAATAGTAGGTGAACCCTAATAAGAAAACCCGGCTTCTTTTTAAGAATACACTCTTAGGAAGGATGCCGGGCTTTTAAACTGAAACTTAATCTCTTGAAAAGATATCTATTGAAATAAGATATCTAATTCGGTTGGCATGACATATTCTGATATGGAGAGGTGAATGATAATGTTAAACCGGTTTATTCGAGAGTTAAGGATAGAATTTTACTGGCTTAAGAAAGATTTCATCCGTCGTTTTCAGTTAGACACACCTATAGGTTTAATTGGGGTAATAGCCTTATTATCAGGTCTAGGTCTGTTTATACTAATTAGTCAAGGAGTTGCTAAAATCTTTCGGGCGGCTATACCTTGGGTCAATGGTTCGGCAATTGGATCTATTTATTGGACATCTATCCTCTTTGCCATAAAAGTGAGCTTCATGTTTCTACTTTTTTCGGCATCAATTTTGATCTTACTTTGGTTAAAAACACGTTCAAGGCGTTAAATTTGTAATAATATAGTATAATTGATAGATGGGACAAGTTTTTGGGCAAAAATAGGGGACAAGCCTTACCTTGCTACCAAAAAATAGCTATGTTATTATTGTTGAGATGAAAAGGAGGTAGGGAACATGGACTTGATACCAGGTGTCGATGGTTCTCACTTATTTAATATAATCATGATCCCGGTACAATTAATCATTATTTTCATGACCTTTTATTACTTCGTCCTTGCTATGTTTGGTTTTTTTCGTAAGCGGGAAAAGAAAATATTGACCCCCGAAAAAAGCTTTGCATTAGTAGTAGCTGCCCATAATGAGGAACCGGTGATTGGTCCTTTAGTGGAAAACCTTTTAAGCTTAAAATACCCTAAGGAGCTGTATGATGTCTTTGTTGTGGCAGATAATTGTACAGATAAGACAGCTCTGATCGCCAAAGAAGCAGGGGCAATTGTCCATCAGCGTTTTAATTCGGAAAAGAGAGGAAAAGGTTATGCTTTAGAATGGATGTTTCAGCGACTCTTTAAATTAGAACGAGAATACGATGCGGTGATCATTTTTGATGCGGATAATTTAGTTGATGAGAACTTTTTAATCGAAATGAATAGCAAACTTTGTCAAGGCCACCAAATCATCCAATGTTACTTAGATTCTAAAAATCCCTTTGATACATGGGTTACCAATACTTTCTCAATAACCTTCTGGCTATCTAATCGTCTACTCCAACTAGCCCGATTAAATACGGGGGTCTTGAACAATGTCCTAGGTGGTACAGGGATGTGTATTTCCACTAAGGTACTGAAGGAACTAGGCTGGGGAGCTACTTCTCTAACGGAAGACTTAGAGTTTACCATGAAGGCTTTAATGCATGGAGTAAAAACAACTTTGGCTTATGATGCCGTTGTTTATGATGA
>JAAZLD010000084.1 GCA_012799495.1 Desulfitobacterium sp.
CCCCAAGACGGGCTGAGGCTGAGGCAGCTGGATTGAAAGTTGCCACAGTAGCTGAAGCTGCAGCTCAAGCTGATGTGATTCAAATTCTTCTCCCAGATGAGCGTCAAGCTGCTGTTTATAATGAAGAAATCAAACCTAACCTCAAAGCAGGTAAATGTTTAGTTTTCTCCCATGGTTTTAACATTCACTATGGACAAATTGTTCCTCCTGCCGATGTGGATGTTATCATGGTAGCCCCCAAAAGCCCTGGTCATTTAGTTCGTCGTACTTATGAAGAAGGAGCAGGGGTTCCTGGGCTAATTGCAGTTTATCAAGACGCTAGCGGCCGTGCTTATGATTATGCCTTGGCTTATGCTAAGGGAGTTGGCTGTACTAGAGCAGGAGTTCTAGAAACTACCTTTAAAGAAGAGACAGAAACTGACCTCTTCGGAGAACAAGCAGTTCTCTGTGGTGGTGTAAGTGAATTAATCAAAGCTGGATATGACACTTTAGTTGAAGCAGGTTACCAACCAGAAAGTGCTTACTTCGAGTGTTTGCATGAGCTGAAGCTCATCGTAGACTTGATCTATGAAGGCGGATTAGCTGGAATGCGTTATTCCATCTCTGATACTGCAGAATATGGTGATTATGTCACTGGCAAGCGGATTATCACTGATGAAACAAGAGCAGAAATGAAAAAAGTTTTAGCGGAAATCCAGGATGGTACCTTCGCTAAAAACTGGCTCCTAGAAAACCAAAGTAACCGTCCTTATTTCAATGCTACACGGAATGCCCAAGCAGAGCATCCCATTGAAAAAATCGGTGTTGAGCTTCGTGCTATGATGCCTTTTATTAAGAAGTAGTAAACTACAAACTAAACACAAACTAAAGGGAGTGCGCTTTGTCTTTGGGCAAAGCGCACCCTGCTAATGAGAAGAAAGGATATGTGGTCCTATGGGAATGACGATTACAGAAAAAATACTTGCGGACCATGGGGGTCTGGATAAGGTTGTACCTGGTCAATTGATCACAGCTGAGCTAGACTTAACCTTAGCTAATGATATTACAGGTCCTGTATCTATCAAGGAATTTGCTAAATTTGGAGTAGATAAGGTCTGGGATAAGGAAAAAGTTGCTTTAGTACCGGATCATTTTACTCCTAATAAAGATATTGCCTCTGCGGAACTAAGCAAAACTCTAAGAGAATTTGCTAAGGAGCAGGGGATTGTTCATTATTGGGAACAAGGTCGTGTAGGGATAGAGCATTGCTTACTTCCCGAGCAAGGAGTAACTCTGCCCGGTGATGTAATAATTGGAGCTGACTCCCATACATGTACCTATGGGGCTCTAGGTGCTTTTGCTACTGGTGTAGGAAGTACAGACTTGGCAGCAGGTATGGCTACAGGGAAAGCGTGGTTTAGAGTACCTAAATCCATGAAATTCGTCTTTAAAGGGACTAACTTTCAACCCTGGGTCAGCGGCAAAGATCTAATACTTTACACTATCGGTAAAATCGGAGTAGATGGAGCTCGTTATCGGGCTATGGAATTTACCGGAGAAGGAATCGCTGCCCTTTCTATGGATAGCCGTTTTACTATGTGTAATATGGCTATTGAAGCAGGAGCAAAAAATGGTATTATTGCTCCTGATGAAAAAACAATAGCTTATGTTAATGAACGGGCAAAACGCCCTTATAAAGTTTATGAAAGTGATCCCGATGCAGAATATGTGGAAGTATATGAATGGGATGTCGCGGATATTCCCTTACAAGTAGCATTCCCCCATCTTCCGGAAAACGCCCGCCCCGTAGAGGAAGGAAAGGGGATTAAAATCCACCAAGTAGTTATCGGTTCTTGTACTAATGGTCGCTTAGAAGATATGCAAGTAGCAGCAAAGATCCTTAAAGGGAAGAAAGTTCACCCTGACTTGCGCTTAATCATAATTCCTGGAACCCAGGAAGTCTATAAACAAGCCATGAAAGAAGGACTTTTAGAGATCTTTATCGATGCTGGAGCAGTAGTCAGCACACCTACCTGTGGACCTTGTTTAGGAGG
>JAAZLD010000085.1 GCA_012799495.1 Desulfitobacterium sp.
ACCCATTAGGTGTTTGGCCTAGAATATCTTTCTTTATCCCTAAGGTCAAAGAAAGTCAAATACAGAAAGACCATGATTGGCAGTTTAGCAGCTGCTGGTCATGGTCTTTTTTTGTGGTTTTTATTTAGATTCCTTTTTGAGTTCTACAATATCAGGGAGATCGCAATCTAGTGCTTTACATATTCTAACTAAAACATTAGTATTAACATTTTCCCCTTTTCCTAGCTTTGCGATGGAAGTAGAGCTAAGCCCAGTTAGCTTCCTTAAGTCCTGCTTGTTCATTCGTAAACGGTAGATAGTGGGTACTCATATAAATAATCGCCGTTCATAAGAACGACGATGAAATTCATGTGGTTTTTTTACATTCAGCTGGTAAGTTTGGTGACCATGGTAGTAAGTCTTCGCAGAAACTCAGATCTTTATCATCCAGATGTTTTGGGATTTCTGTAAGTAAATATTCAAAATAATTATAGGGCTTTAGATTGTTTGCTTTTGCTGTTTCAGCAATACTGTAAATAATTGCACTTGATTTAGCTCCATTGACAGTATCTATCATAACCCAATTTTTTTTACCGATACAAAAACTACGTATGGATTGTTCAGCGGCATTATTGTCTATTGGAACTTCTCCATCTTCTAGGAAGATTTTCAGATATTTTTCCTGATTGATTGAGTAATTAAATCCACTCCATGTTTTGCTCTTTGGAAGGATTTTATTAACATGATCTTTTATCCACGTAAAGTAAGCCTCTACCAGTGGTTTTACACTGATTTGGCGGTACTTCAGCCTTTCTTCCGAAGACAGTTCATTTAATAGATTTTCTTCCCGGTAGATAGCCTGTATCTGCTTTAATGCTAGATATGCGAGACTGTTCTTCTGGTCTTTCTTTGGAAGAGCCTTTACAGCTTCATCATATCTGCGACGGGCATGAGCCCAACACCCTGCGATGGTCAGGTCTTCGCGTTCCTTTTCTAAGGTGTGATATACCTGATAACCATCCGTAACACAGACACCCTTGAAATCCTTCAGAAATTCTCTAGGATGGCCTGTGTTTCTGGTTCGCTGGTAATCGTATAGGACTATTGGTTTGTCCTTATACATCTTACCGGTGCGGTAGACCCACATGTAACTCTTGGATCCGGCAGGACGTCCATCCTTGTTAACAAGAACGGGGGTTTCATCTGCCTGGAGTACATGGTAATCATAAATCCGCTCATGCAGATAATCATACAGGATGGCAAGATATCGGTCAGCACACTGGATTGTCCAGTTTGCCATATCCTGCCGGGTGATATTAAGATTATAGCGTTCGAACTCCTTTTCCATGCGGTAAAAAGGAACTGCATTGATATATTTCCCATTTATGATAGCAGACTCCAATGATGGAGATACTAGACTATTTCGAAGAAGATATCCAGGATGCTTTGCTTTTATTATACGATCATCCTTTTTTCCGGCATAAACAGCAACGTGATGTTCTTCAACTTCTACTTTAGCAGGAGTGAATTTATAGCGCTTGTATACTTCGTCAGGAAGCTGTTTCCATGATTTTCCACCAAATTCATTATGGAGTTCTTCTTCTGTCATGGTATGGTTAACTATAACTATAGGAAGCCCCTTGAGGTCTTCTTCTCTTTTTCCCTTGCGTTTTTTGGGCTTGGATTTTATAGGGGTTTCTTCCTCAGAAGCACCTTCATATAAATCGAATACAGCTTCTGCTTCATTAAAGAATACGATTTGATTGTCAACTTCTTTAAATGCAATCTGTTGATCGGTATCCATCTTTTCAGAAGACCGACCGTAGCGGTTTCGGTTTGCTGATGCAAGTTGTTCCAATACCAGCTGCAGTTTTTGGTCAATGGATACAAGCTGCTCCTGACTGGCAAGAAGCAACTGAATAAGCTCTGATTTGTTGAAATTATTTAGTTGTTCTTCTGTATATTTCATTGCCATAATTGACCGCCTTTCTTTAGGTCTATTATAGCCTATAATACTAGATTTAGCGAATTTTTCTTCATTTTAAATTCGTCATAATGTCTATGGATACAAAGCTTTCTGTGACCTATAGAAGAGTTGTAATTCAAAGCCTTTTTAAAAGATAAGATTTCTTTTAAGTTAGTTATTGTGATTTTAGTATGGTCTGAAGCCATACTGGAAGTGATTATTTATATAATATTTTAAGGTTATAGTGCCAGCAAAAATAGCTTATATTTTCTCTGTTTTGCACAAAAAACTATGCGACATACTCAGGTGTTACTTGCTTTACAGACTTCTTTGGAGCCGTTGTTAGTCCTTCCATTAACCAGCGGAATTGCTGTGAAGTTAGAAGTCTTACTTCCGCTTCATTACGTGGCCATTGAAATTGACCTTGCGCTAGTCGTTTATACAGAAGTAGATACCCATCATTTTCCCAAACCAATCCCTTTATTCGATCCGTCCTTCTTCCACAG
>JAAZLD010000086.1 GCA_012799495.1 Desulfitobacterium sp.
AAGAACAGTACCGTTATGGTCTGGCTAAAGTACCCACGGATTTTGAGTTTTACAAAAAACAACAAGAACATGAGATCGAGCAATTAGAAACTGACTTGGAGCTAGCTAAGATCAATGTCCAACAAAATGTGGCAGAAATCTATACGGGATTAGAAAGTTCCATGAAAGTTATGGAAGCTATGAAATATCTAGCTCAGCAAGCGGAAGAAAATTATGAAATAGCTCAAGTTAAATATGAAAACTCTTTAATTACCTTAGTGGAACTTAATAATGCTAAAATAGCTAAAGTTGAAGCAGATATCAACTTGAAGAATGCCGAACTGGATGCATGGTTAATGCAAACAACCATGAACCTTACCTGTGATTTGGGGTTCCAACCTTCCATGCCTGGTAACTAATACAAGATATAGGTATCAATGTTAATAGGAAATTACTTGCGGAGGTGTATAATGAAAAAATATAATAAGGTATTGGCCATTGCTCTAGTGGCATTTCTAGTATTTACCACTAACAGTATCTTAGCTGTTGATAATCATTCTATAGATAACCAACCTGCAGATAATAAACCTGTGGAGGATACATTATTAGTTGCGACAACAACTTCGGCATCAGCGCCAGATAAGGAAGAGAATGAGGAGGAATCTCCAGCCCCTTCCGAGGATTTATCTACTCTTCGTTTATCTCTAGAAAATGCTTTGGAAATGGTGGAGACTGGAAACAGTACCTTTCGATTAACCGATGATAAAATTGCTATTTATGAAAGACAGTATGAACAAGCTTTAGCAGTCCATCTTGCGAACTATTCCGAAGTAGATGAAAAGTCAGCTAAAGGAAGAAGACTTAACCATAAGAGGGCTCTTTGGACACTAGAAAATGCACAATACGATCGCGAGAAGCAACTTAAAGATCTTAAGGTTCAAGTAGCTAATCAATATCAGAATATCTTAGCTCTTCAGGAACAAGTAAAAACCTTCGAAAAACAGATAGAAAATGTGGATACTTTAATAGAGCAGCTTAACTTACAGATAGATCTGGGATTAGGGATTGAATCACAAGTATTAGCCTTAAAAGCTCAGAAAAGTTCCCTTGAAGCAGGATTAGCTGCTGCTCAAAATAATATAAAAAGTTCAATGATCGCCTTAAAACGTGATTTAGGCATCAACATTAACCGAGAGGTCATTCTCACTTCTGATTTGTTACCCTATAAAAAGTTTGATGATTCTAATCTTAATAAACGAATTAAAGAGGCAATCGAGAATGACTACGATAAGAAACGGTATGAGGAAGATATTGAGCTAACAGAAATCGAGTATAAAATTGCTTTTGACTACGATAATCCTGCTGCCGATCAGCTCCAAATAAGTATTGAAGATAAAAAAGCTACTCTTGAGGCCTTGCCTATAACAAAGGAAGTGGCCTTAAGAACAGCATACAATAACCTAAAGTCCATGGAAAACAGCGTTGAAGCTGCCAAATTGGCTGTTGAGGCAGATCAAATAAATATCGAACTTCTTCAAAAGAAAATTGATGCAGGAGTGTCTAGTAGTATCGAAATAATTGAACTCCAAACGAAGCTACTCAATGATCAATACACCTTACTTCAAAGTATCAATTCTTATATGACTGCTGTGGCCAATTTTGAAAACAGCCTTGATTTTGTAGCAGCTGATTTACAGGACTCAACAAAGTAATTAATCTCGCGTATGCTATGGTTGTGCCACGGAGACAGGTTAAGTGGCTCACCTTTTCACCTTTAAAGACTAGTAACGAAATAGGGGATGTGAAAAAAATGTTGAAAAAGTTATCTATAATTTTTAGTGTTTTGCTTATAGCTGTAGTCCTAGGGGGATGCGGCAATGATACAGATGCCAATGGAGAACCCCAGCAAAATTCTACCATCGAACAAGAAAACAAGGATGAGACAGCTGAAGCTCCTAAACTAGAATACTTAGAACCTGTTCCGGAAGGCACGCCCATTGGGGAAGCCAATATGAATATATCAGAACAACTTATGGCACAAAAAGATATTCTTGGTGTAAATATTTATGAGCAAATGGAAACC
>JAAZLD010000006.1 GCA_012799495.1 Desulfitobacterium sp.
CCATAGCTCATAGCCATCATACCTAAATCTTTCTTCCGGATCTTTTTACCAGATGCTGCAAACTTAGCTACGGCAGCTTTTGGTGTGGCTTTAGAGGATTGACCACCGGTATTAGAATATACTTCAGTATCCATAACTAGAATATTTACATCATCACCGGAAGCCAATACATGATCGAGACCGCCATATCCAATATCATATGCCCAGCCGTCTCCACCAACGATCCATTGGGATTTTTTCACGAGATGTTCTTCTCTGGATTTGATATCAGCAATCAGGCTGCTATCACCTTCGTAAGCAGCTAAAGCAGCACGTACTTTCTCAGCAGCAGCTTTAGATGCATCAGCATCGTCCATACCAGCAATCCACTCTTGGAAAGCCTCTTTCATTTCAGCACTAATATCTGTTGAAAGAGCTTCTTCCATTAGTTGAGCTAGTTTTTCTCTTTGTTGACGAACACCTAGGTACATACCATAACCAAATTCAGCGTTATCCTCAAAGAGGGAGTTAGCCCAAGTAGGACCTTGTCCTTTAGCATTTGTAGTATAAGGAACAGAAGGAGCACTACCACCCCAAATAGAGCTACATCCGGTAGCATTAGCGATCATCATGCGATCACCGAAGAGTTGGGTAAGAAGTTTAACATAAGCTGTTTCACCACAACCAGGGCATGCACCGTTGAACTCTAGTAAAGGTTGAGCAAATTGACTATTCTTCACAGTTGTCAATTTAACCCGATCGCTCTTATCTGTAACAGTCATAGCAAATTCCCAGTTATCTGCTTGAGCAGAGATTTGCTCTGCAGCATCTTCCATAACTAAGGCTTTTTGTTTAGATGGACAGATATCAGCACAGTTACCACAACCGGTACAATCAAGTGGGCTTACTTGAATACGGTATTGGAGACCTGCTAACTCTTTCCCTAAAGCCTTTTTAGTAACAAAGCTTTCTGGAGCTTTTGCCACTTCTTCCTCATCTAAAAGGAAGGGACGAATAGCTGCGTGAGGACATACATAGGAACATTGGTTACATTGGATACAATTATCTATATTCCACTTAGGAACTACTACAGCAATACCACGTTTTTCATAAGCGGTAGTACCGAGAGGAACAGTTCCATCTTCACGGCCAACAAAGGCACTAACTGGTAAGCTATCCCCTTCTTGAGCATTCATGGGGATTTGAATGTTCTTAACATAATCAGGGAGATCTACTGTTGCTGCTGCTTCATCTTGAACATCTTCAGCTTCAGCCCAAGAAGCAGGAACATCTACTTTCACAAGAGAATCTACTCCGCGATCTATTGCTGCATTATTCATATCAACAATATTTTGTCCTTTTCTTCCATAGGCAGAAACAACAGATTCTTTCAAGTAAGCAATAGCTTCATCCTCAGGAATAACATTAGCTAACTTAAAGAATGCAGCTTGCATGATCATATTGATGCGGGAGCCTAAGCCAATTTCCCGAGCAATAGATACAGCATCGATGATATAGAAACCAATTTCATTTTGAGCTAAAAATCTCTTCATGGAAGCAGGAAGCTTCTCTTCAAGTTCTTCAGGTTTCCACTGAGTATTTAGAACAAATGTGCCGCCTTTTTTGAGACCTTTAGTCAAGTCATATTGGCCTACATAAGCTTGGTTATGGCAAGCAATATAATTAGCGTCAGTTACATAATAAGGAGATTTGATGGGTTGTTTACCAAAGCGTACGTGAGAAATGGTAATACCACCGGATTTCTTTGAGTCATATTGGAAATATGCTTGAGCATACATGTCGGTGTGGTCACCGATAATTTTAATAGCTTGTTTATTAGCACCAACAGTTCCATCAGAACCTAAGCCCCAGAATTTGCAGGCAATAGTTCCTTCAGGAGCAGTGTTAACAATTTCATCTTCTGGTAAAGAAGTAAATGTAACATCATCAACAATACCAATGGTAAAGTTGTTCTTAGGTTCTTCCTTAGCCAGGTTTTTATAAACAGCTAAAATTTGAGAAGGTGTAGTATCCTTAGAACCTAAGCCATAGCGTCCGCCGACGATAACTGGTTTTAATTCATGATCATAGAAAGCTTCTCTAACATCCAAATAGAGAGGTTCGCCACTGGAGCCTGGCTCTTTAGTGCGCTCTAAAACAGCAATCTTCTGTACTGTTTTTGGTAATGCTTTAAAGAAGTATTTTTCTGAGAAAGGTCTGTAAAGATGAACTTTAATAACTCCGACTTTTTCTCCCTTAGCCATTAAGTAGTCGATAGTTTCCTCGATTGTATCGCAGATAGAGCCCATAGCAACAATGACTCTTTCAGCATCCTCAGCACCATAATATTGGAAAGGCTCATATTTACGTCCGGTGATTTTTGCATACTCTTCCATATAATGTGCAACAATATCGGGAACTTCTTCATAGAAACGGTTAGAAGCTTCACGACCTTGGAAGTAAATATCAGGGTTTTGAGCTGTACCGCGTAATACTGGGCGCTCAGGATTAAGGGCATTATCCCGGAATGCTTTAAGTGCATCTTGATCTAAAAGTTTTGCTACATCTTCATATTCAGTAACTTCTATTTTTTGAATTTCATGGGATGTACGGAAACCATCAAAGAAGTGCAGGAATGGAATTCTAGACTTGATAGCAGCTAAATGCGCTATGTAGCCAAGATCCAAAGCTTCTTGCACGTTATGGGAAGATAATAGTGCAAAGCCAGCAGCACGAACGGACATAACATCTTGATGATCTCCAAAAATAGAGAGAGCATGAGTAGCTAAAGCCCGAGCACTAACATGAAATACACCAGGGAGAAGTTCCCCTGCAATTTTATACATATTAGGAATCATTAAAAGTAACCCTTGAGAAGCAG
>JAAZLD010000087.1 GCA_012799495.1 Desulfitobacterium sp.
TCTAAATAACTGTGAACTCCTGAAAGATCAATCTGCTCCGATAAATCCCCTGAGATAATTTCCGTATCCCCTTGATTTCTATCATTAGACTGGAATAGTTCCAACTGAATAGGTTCAAGCTCAATAGGTTCAAGCTCAATAGGTTCAAGCTCCATAACCCCAGATGAATTACTCCCCTGGCCTTGGGCAAAGACAAACTGGGGAGTTGTCCCATTCATAATCAAAAAAAGGAGGATAGCTAAGAAGATAGTCTTTCTTTGCATATATTCACCTCATGAAAGAAGCCCCATTACGGACTCCAATATTGCGACGATAATAGGAATCGCTAAAACCAAAACTCCTACTTTAGCGGCAATTTCAATCTTAGTGGCTAAAGCACCTTCCCCAGCATCCCTACAGATTTCTGCTCCAAACTCTGCTAAATAGGCAACACCCACAATTTTCAAAACAATAACCAAATAGTAAGAACTAATATTGGCCTGGTCCGCAAGACTTTGGAGCAAATCGATAATGATCTGGATTTTATCTAAAATGAGGGTAAAGATTATTGCTCCTGTCAAAATACTCATTTGAAGGGCTATCTCTTTACGAAATTGTTTAAGGACAACACTAATAATGGATACTACCAAGGCAATTCCTACGATCTGCCAAATTTCCACTTTCAGACCTCCTTAATAGATCTGAAAAACGCTACGAACTAAATTAAAGAGATCACCGATAGCCTGAACCACTATATAAAGAACAACTACAACCCCAGCCAATATGGTTAATTGGGCAATTTCTTTCCGTTGAGTTTGTTCCAATACCATTACCAAAACCCCAACTAAAAGTCCGATGCCCGCTATTTTTAAGACCATATAAAAATCCATCTTCTCCACCTCATTACCTCAGATTAAGAATAATACCCCGGCGATCCCCCCTAAGAATCCCAGGTAGGACCACATTTTCGCCTGTTTTCCCGCCCATTCAGAAGCATCTTCTCTAATTATTGTTAGCTGTTGTTTGACCAGTTCGATTTGTTTATGTTGCTCCTGGCGATCCGAGCGTCCTAACCCCTTTCCTACATCTTTTATCACCTGCCAATCCTCAGGTTTAAGACAAAAACTTTTCATTTGTTGGGCAATAGTGTCATTCCAAGCCTCATAAGCTCCCTCTCCTTTTTGGAGACGTTCTTCTAATTCCCCGAAAAACAAAGCCCAAGGTTTTTCCGTCCGTTCTCTAAGGATCCCAAAAGCCTCCGGTAAGGGAGTCACCCCCCAAGTAATTTCTGTATCTAATAAGGTTAAAGCAGTAAGACAAGCTCTTAATTCTTCAGGCCTTTTCCGAATACGACTAGCCATATAAAGTCCTAATCCACCACATGAGATGATCAATAAGAAGGCTCCTGCCCAAATCATTACATCCCCACCTTCCCCATCCCTGATTTTCTAAACTTCTCCAAATCAACGATCTCTTCTATCGTTCCCGGACCTTGGCGGCGACTTAAAATTACTACTCGTTCAAAAGTCCCTTGGGCAAAAAGTTCTTTTAGGGAGGGACGACCAAGGGCTTCTTCCAAAGTGGAAGCATGAGCAGTGCTAAGTATTTTGACCCCTGTCCGCAAAGCATCTAACACAGCTTCTCCATCTTCGGTATGACCTAATTCATCTACAGCCACAACCTGAGGAGCCATAGAACGGACCAGCATGGTAATCCCGATCCTTTTGGGGCAGCCGTCTAAGACATCTGTTCGACAGCCTAAGTCATAAGCGGGAACCCCTTGCCACATGCCAGCCAATTCTTTTCGCTCATCAACCACTCCCACGGTCTGCCCTTGAAGTTTGAGAATTTCGCTTCCTTCACTTATTCTGCGAATCAAATCCCTTAAGAGGGTTGTCTTACCTCCTCGAGGAGGTGAAATTATTAAAGTGTGATAGAGGGAGCCATCCCTTCTGATGAGGTTTGCTAAGATCTTTTCACCTATTCCTGGGATAGCTTTAGCCAAACGGATATTTAATGCTGAAATATGTTTGAGACTTTGAATTTCTCCCTTTTTGAGCATGGCTTCTCCCGTCATCCCCACTCGGTGCCCCCCTGGTAAAGTAATGAATCCTTGACGCATTTCTTCCTCAGCGGCATAAAGGGAACTTTGGGTCATACGCTCAAGAGCCTGAAATATATCCTCTCTTCTCACTTTATAGCCTTTTTCTGGAGGAACCACAGCCCCTCTTTCGTCAAGAAAAAATTCTCTTCTACCGGCGAGCAATAAGGGTTTGGCAATTCGCAAACGTATTTCTTCTACATCTTGAAAGTTCACTGTTCTAGTAGCTCTTAAAATTCCAGCTATACCTTCCCCAAGCCAACGTAAAATACTATCTTCTAATTTTCTTTGATCGAGGGTCCTTAAAATATCCTTAGAGCCCTGAAGGTTGGGCTTTTTTGCTTTCAAAGAGCCAGATGCAATATCCTTCGGGACGGGATTTTTATGGATAGGATGTATGGTATAACGTAGTGACACAGTTTGAGTCCCCCTTTGTTAAAAAGGTATGTCTCAACTCCCGCTTTTAGACATGCTTTTCGATCTCTTAAGGAAAAAACTTGTCCTAAAACCAGAAAATAAAAAAGACCCATGGTAGAACTCCACCATGGATCCCCTAATATTAAGTTTATTTTAGCTTCACAACTTAATATTAAATAGTAACTATTCAGCTTTTGAATCAGCTTTGAATCTACCTCTTATAAAATCAAAACCGTAATAGAACTGGTAAAATCATTGGATTTCTTCGGGTTTTCTCCCAAAAATACCTGTTTAAACTTTCCTGAATTCCTCCTCGCAATGCCCCCCACTCCCATTTCTCCCTTTGGAGTTGGGTTTCAATACTAGCTAGGGCGATCTTTTTAGCCCCTTCCACTAATTCCTCTGCTTCCTTCATAAAGGTAAATCCCCGGGAAGTGATCTCGGGACCGTACACTAAAGAAGTGGGATACCCTTTACTTAATACCGCTACCACTATCACTACTCCATCTCGGGAAAGTTGCTGGCGATCCCGAAGAACAATTTCTCCTACATCACCGATCCCAAGACCATCCACATATACACTACCTGACTCAACCCTTTCTGCCATTACCATTTTTCCCCCTGTAAGTACCACTTTACTGCCGATCTTAGTTAAAGCCATTTGGCTGTTATCATAGCCCATCTGTGAAGCAAGCTTACGAAAAGCATGTTGATGACGTATTTCACCATGATGAGGAATCAAAAACTTAGGACGGGTTAAACCGATAATTAA
>JAAZLD010000088.1 GCA_012799495.1 Desulfitobacterium sp.
GTTATAGCTTCATCATAGACTTCATAAGTTATCCTTTCGCGTATGAGCCTATATGCTCCAACTGCGAGAAATCCTATAAGAATACCTAAGACTATAGAGATAATCAAATATCTGCGAAGCAAACTATTCATTATCTATCCACCTACCGTATATGAGTCTCTGTCTTTAATAATTATTATAGTTTATTTAATTTTAGAACTTATAAAAGTTATGAGCCTAAGGAGCATTCCTGTAATGATCTTTAATGACCTTTGAAAAAAGAAGACCGATCCTGTAGAATATAATTGTGGTGGCTAAAAAGTAAAAAAACGCCACAAATAAAATTCACAGGAGGGTCTTCTATATGAAGTATAACCAAAATTCTAAGATAATGCAAGTCACAGAAAGCACTTTGATAGTTGGAGTGGATATTGCGAAGAAAGTACACTATGCAAGAGTGTTTGACTGGAGAGGAATAGAGTTAGATAAGATAAAGAAGTTTGAATCTAACTATATAGGTTTTTTGAGCTTTAAGGAATGGTTAGATGGGATAGCTAAAAAGCACGAAAAAGATAAGGTAATTGTAGGTATAGAACCGACGGGACATTACTGGTATACGTTTGCAGAGGATGTTTTAAAAGAAGGGTATATGCTAGTTCAAGTAAATCCTTATCATGTAAAGATGTCGAAGGAATTAGATGATAACTCACCAAGTAAGAGTGATAGGAAGGATCCAAAGACAATAGCCATGTTAGTAAAGGATGGCAGATACCAGATACCGTATATACCGAAGGGAATATACGCAGAGCTAAGAGAAGCAAATAACTTGCGAGAAGAATGGTTAAAGAAAAATAATAGTGTAAAAAACAGGATACAAAGATGGTTGGCAATATACTTTCCAGAATTCGGGGATGTGTTTGCAAGTTGGGAAGGTAAAACAGCTCTAATAACATTAGAGGTATTGACTCTGCCGGAGAATGTCTGTAAATTTAGCGCGGAAGATATTGTATTAATCTGGAGAGAAGAGGTAAAACGCGGGGTCGGAATAAAAAGAGCTCTTAAGTTGCTAGAAGCGTCCACACATAGCGTGGGCTCAAAAGAAGGGACAGATATGGCTGTATATAAAATACGGCTTTTGCTAAGAGAATATCGTGAAACAAAAGCGATTCTACATGAGATTGAAGGACGTTTAGAAAATATGGTACTACAGATCCCTGGAGCGGAAAAGCTACTAACAATAAAAGGTATAGGGATAAAAACATTGGCTGGGCTGTTGGCAGAGATAGGTGATATCAATAGGTTTAGTCATCCAAAACAGATTATAAAACTTGCGGGATTAAATCTACGAGAGAATAGTTCAGGTACTCATAAAGGAAAGACCACCATTAGCAAGAGAGGTCGTAGCAGATTAAGAGCTATATTGTTCAGAGCAATTTTACCACTGGTAGCTAATAATAAAGAGTTTCGAGAATTGCATAAATATTACACTACCAGAAAAGAAAATCCACTTAAGAAAAAGCAATCTCTAATTGCGTTATGTGGGAAGTTGATAAGAGTGGCTTATGCATTGATCACAAAAGATGTTGAATATAATTCGGATAAAATGATGGAAGATATCAAACGCTCTAATGTTCTAGAAGTAGCTTAACGTTAAAGAAAAAAGTATACGGAACTAAAAACTTATTGTTTCTTTACATCTGCGCACTTAGACCATCGAGAGAGGCAAGTATGCGTTTCACACCATAGTGTGAACCTCTTAAGAGTGGCAAGTAGATGTAGATGTTGAAGATATATATCCTTACTACAATCAGAAGGATGAACCTTGAAAAAATGAGCTGATAGTCGGCAGTAATTTACACCATGAGGGCGCATAGACGACCCAGTAAAGGAGCAAAGCCGACATCCACCTCACGGATAGGCAGGACGAAGGAATTTAGGCTACGAACCAGTGAGACATGGGAGGGTTTGCCACCTGAGATTTCGTGGATAATTAAGGGCCAAAAAAATTTTTAAAAGTACGCAGTTAATTTAGGTTACCCTTTTTCAGGAAACTTAGGCAAATAAGCATTCAATGCTTTATATCTGTGAGGGGTTCATTTTAAGAAAAGGTGAAATCGTAAGATTGAGTGAGAATATTAGAGTAAATTCAAATATAACAGAGGGAGGATTTGTATGATTCTTGTCGAATAATTAAGAGATGAACTGGAGGTGAAAGCTTTATGAAATTTATCAAGATGCATGGACTTGGGAATGATTTTGTTTTCATCGATCTAATCGATTCAGGGATTTCAAAGGAAATACCAAAAGATTTGCCTCAGCTAGCTCGTAAAATGTGTGATAGGCACTTTGGGATAGGGGCAGATGGGCTTATTCTTGTATTA
>JAAZLD010000089.1 GCA_012799495.1 Desulfitobacterium sp.
CTTACCGTTTTCCGTTGCTGTATTTGACATGGATTGGCATTATGTCCAGCTAGATGAAAAGTATGGGAATGGCTGGACCGGTTATACCTGGAATAAGGACTTATTTCCGGATCATGTAGCACTTTTAGAAGAATTAAAAAGCAGAGGTATCCATACTACTTTGAATGTACATCCTGCGGATGGCGTCAGGGGGCATGAAGATGCTTATGTTGAAATGGCAAAAGCTCTTGGTGTTGACTACGAGGCTGAGATTCCAATTGCTTTTAATATTGCAGATCAGGAATTCTTAGAAGCGTATTTTAAATATTTACATGAGCCATTAGAAGAAGATGGCGTTGATTTTTGGTGGATTGACTGGCAGCAGGGAAATGCTTCAAAAATACCCGGATTAGATCCTCTTTGGATGCTGAATCATTATCACTATATACATAACGGAAGAAATGGAAAAAGACCATTACTGTTTTCACGTTATGCGGGGATAGGTAGTCATCGTTATCCGGTTGGTTTTTCAGGAGATACTATAATAACTTGGGAATCACTTCAGTTCCAACCATATTTTACAGCGACAGCTTCTAATGTGGGCTATGGCTGGTGGAGCCATGACATCGGTGGACATATGAATGGTTATCGTGATGATGAATTGGCTACAAGATGGGTTCAATTTGGTGTATTTTCTCCAATCATGCGTCTTCATAGTTCCTATAATACATTTACAGGTAAGGAACCATGGAATTTTGCCAATGAAGAACGAAATATTATAGGCTCCTTTCTAAGACTAAGACATAGTATGATACCATATCTTTATACCATGAATCATCGTTTTCATCATGAACATCAACCGCTGATACAACCAATGTATTATAGAAATCCGGAGGCTTGGGAAGCTTATGAAGTACTCAATCAGTACTATTTTGGCTCTGAATTAATTGTGCATCCAATAACTACTAAAATAAATCAAGTACTTCGTATGGGAAAAGTTATCACATGGTTACCGGAAGGCTTATGGTATGATATTTTTACAGGTTTACGATATAAAGGAGATGGTAGGGTTCCAATGTATCGGCCCCTTGATCAGCTTCCTGTACTGGCCAAGGCAGGAGCTATTCTACCACTACAGTCAGAAGAAACCGTAAGTTCCAATACGGATAATCCAACAAATTTAGAGCTTTTAATTTTTGTGGGGGCCAATGGTATATTTGATCTATATGAAGATGATGGATTAACCTTAGATTATGAAGATGATATGTGTGTAAACACAAGATATGAACTGATTTGGGAAGAGGATAAAAAGGAATTTGTTATATATCCCTCCACCGGTGAGTTAAGCTTAGTTCCTAAGGAAAGAAACTATACCCTTCGTTTTTATGGCATGAAGGATGATGAAAGGCTACAAGTTTTGGTGAATGGGAGGGTAGTAGAATACCTTGGGTCCTATGATGAAAAGAAAAATATTTTATCTATCGAATTAAAAAGCATTAATCCACAAGATAAAGTAGAAGTTATATTGAGTGTGAATCAATCTGTTGCGGCCAATGAAATTGAATGGAGAGTATATGAAATATTGAATAGAGCTCAGATGGAATTTCATTGGAAAGAAACCATATATCAAATGGTCCGTCATATGGCATCAATAGAAAGCTTTGTACTTGGACTAGCAGCTCTTGACGTGATTCAAGAAGTGAAAGAGGCGGTACTTGAGGTGGTTTTAGCTTATAAGGGTTAATGCCATATCACTATATTTTACTAAGGAACTCATGAGCTATTGGAAGCTAAGTATGTTACTAAAGCTTTTATATAACTAAATTAAGAAAGGATACCTAAGAAGTTCAATCAGATTAGGTATCCTTTTCTATAGATTATTATCATGATAGTAGAAGTAAATAGAACGGGAAAAACTAAGGTACACCTATCAGCACAAGAGAAAATCTAATGCTATAATCTAATGGTATTCTTGCAAGGATGAGTTCCTACTTAATACACCGGGTGTTACGTTTGACCTTCGCAAAGGTCTGGCCGGTGGTCGTGCTCCAGATGCAGCGGATTATATAACAAAGCAAACAACTGCTTCTCCGGGAGATAAGGGTGAGCAAATTTGGTTAGATGCTCTGAACACATTTTTCTGTAATGACCAAAAGCTGATTGATTACGTTCAACAGATTGTTGGCCTTTCTGCAATCGGTAAAGTCTATCTCGAAGCTATCATCATTGCATATGGTGGAGGCCGCAACGGTAAATCAACCTTCTGGAACAGCATCTCAAGGGTGCTCGGCTCCTACAGCGGTGCGATCTCAGCCGATACACTTACAGTTGGCTGTCGCAGAAACGTAAAACCTGAAATGGCAGAGCTTAAGGGCAAACGCCTCATCATTGCTTCCGAGCTTGAAGAGGGTATGCGCCTCAACACTTCAATTGTTAAACAGCTTAGCTCTACGGATGAAATCGAAGCTGAGAAAAAGTATAAGGACCCGTTCAAGTTTGAGCCTTCTCATACACTGGTGCTTTACACGAATCATCTTCCGAGAGTCGGTGCCAATGATGATGGCACCTGGAGACGTCTCATCGTCATCCCCTTTAATGCAAGAATTGAGAATAAAAGTGACATCAAAAACTACGCCGACTACCTTGTTAAGAATGCAGGCTCGTACATCATGAGCTGGATCATCGAAGGTGCAAAGAAAGCTATAGAGGCTAACTACCATTTCAGTGTTCCCGCATGTGTTCAGGAGGCCATTGAAGCGTACAGAGAAAATAATGACTGGCTTGCCTCCTTTTTGGAGGATTGTTGCGAAGTGGATAAGACATACCAGCAAAAATCCGGAGAGTTTTATCAGGAATACCGTGCCCATTGTGGGCGCAACGGTGAGTACACAAGAAGTACAACAGATTTCTATACTGCTTTGGAGACTGCTGGGTTTGAACGTAAAAAGACCAAAACAGGTAGCTTCATTTATGGTGTGCGCTTAAAAGAGGAAGAGTTTTTAAGTTGAGTTGCACCGAGTAGCACTGACCTAATATGGTGACGGTCAGTTACGGTCATATATAGAACTTCGCATTAGAGAAAAATTTATAAAAATTCTTTATATAAGAGGTTTATGAGTAGACCTTCACAGACCGTCACCAATTTTGATGGAGATATAGCGATGAGAGAAAAAGAAATAGAAAAAAAGTTAACTTTGGAAGCAAAAAAGCGTGGCGGGCTGGCAGTGAAGTTTGTTTCTCCGGGCTTTGATGGTATGCCGGATAGAATTGTTCTAATGCCTGAAGGAAAGATGGCCTTTGTTGAGGTTAAGTCCCCTGGTAAGCGCCCACGCCCATTACAGATGGTAAGGCACAAATTGCTTAGAGCATTAGGCTTTTTAGTTTTTGTACTAGACGACGAGAGTCAGATTGGAGGGATTTTAGATGCAGTACAATCCACATGATTACCAGAAATACGCTATCAGTTATATCGAATCCCATCCGGTGTCAGCAGTACTGCTTGATATGGGTTTAGGAAAAACAAGTATCGCTCTTACTGCAATAAATGACCTACTATTTGATTTCTTCGAAGCCCATAAAGTGTTAGTTGTAGCACCACTTCGAGTGGCAAGAGATACCTGGCCAGCTGAAATTGAAAAATGGGATCATCTATCTGATCTGATCGTTTCTGTTGCAGTAGGAAGCGTCACTGAACGGGTTCAAGCGTTAAAGGCTACAGCCGATATCTATGTAATCAACCGTGAGAATCTTTCGTGGCTTATTGATGAGAGCGGACTGACCTTTGATTTCGATACAGTTATAATTGATGAACTTTCTTCCTTCAAAAATCATCAGGCCAAGCGTTTTAAGTCTTTTATGAGGGTGCGTCCTAGAGTAAAACGCATTATTGGAATGACAGGAACACCAAGCAGCAATGGGC
>JAAZLD010000090.1 GCA_012799495.1 Desulfitobacterium sp.
TAATTGACTACTTAAGAATTAGCTACAAAAAATTAAAGGATATTAACTATTAAAAATCTACTATTAAAAAATTAACTACTAAAAATTAACTACGATGGATAGCTCTGATGAATTGCGAATCATTTCTAAACCATCTTCTACTTCTTCTAGGGATAAATTACGGGTGATCATTTTTTTGATTTGGACTTGACCTTCGGCGATGAGTCTGAGGGCCTCTTGGTTATGAGCCAGGGAACAACCATACCCTCCGGTAACTGTTAATTCTTTATAATGGATGGTGTTAAGGTCAAAGCCCAGGTTGTCTTTGCCGATTAAACCGCTGAAAAAGCCCATTTTCCCTTTTTTAGCTAAGAGGTTAATTCCTTGGCTAAAGGGCTCTAGCCCCGGACAACAGGGGATTACCCCATCCACTCCTTTACCTTTGGTAATAGCTAAGACTTCTTGCTGGAGATCTTTTTCCTTAACGTTAATGATGTAATCTATGGGAAATTCCTCGGCTAGCTTTAGTCTATTTTCCTTAGTTTCAGCAATGATGATCCTGTTCACTCCGCGGGAGCGGGCCAGCTGGGCATTGAGGATACCTAAGGGACCGGCACCGATAATCAATAAGGTATCTTCAGATGTTAAGTTCATTGAATCCTGGATGTTTACAGAACAAGCCAATGGTTCAGTCAGTGCTGCTTCTGCAAAGGAAAGATGCTCAGGAATAGGTTGAAGGACTCCAAATTTTACACCTTCTGCAGGAATTAAAATATATTCAGCAAATCCTCCATCAATATGGAATCCCACAATCTGCATCTCATCACAGAGGTTGTCGAACCCTGCTAAACAATAGGAGCAAGTTCCACATGGGATCCCTGGGGCTACTTGGACTCTGTCACCTAGTGAAAGATTGGTGACATTTTCTCCCATAGCTGCTACTGTTCCAGCCACTTCATGGCCCAGGATGCGAGGGAGATGTAAATCCCTTTGTCCCATGGTGTAGCACTTAAGATCTGTCCGGCAGATGCCACAGGCCTCAAGTTTGACTAGGACTTCACCTGGGCCACAGGTGGGAATATCCATAGAGGTTACTTTTAGCTTTCCTATATCTTCTAAAATAACTGCTTTCATAAAATCCTCCTTTATGGTTAACTCTTTTTGACAAGGCTTGTAGTATTGCAAGGTTATTGGTATTACAAGGATTTAGTTTTGTAAAGATTTTGGTTGTTCAAGGATTTTAGTTTTGCAAGGAATGTGGTGATGAGCTTTAAAAATCATTGGAGAAAACAAAAAAGCCCACACTTAAAACAGTGTGGACTTTCCATCATCCTTCACTCTAACCATACTGCCACGCAATGGCTAAAACTACTTAGGCAGGTCTCCTGACTTAGGTTCATCGTCATCATGCCCCTTCCTCCCCAAAGGGAGTGGTCTTGGCACTGACTCACCATTACAGTGGCGGGCCCGTCCGGGAATTGCACCCGGTTCCCTATTCTCTCAATTCTGAGCACCTAAGAGTATAATATTAACTTTAAACTCTATACACCTTGAAATATAATAAAATTAGGGGATTCTGTCAAGGGCTCAATAATTGGGTCGAGCCAATTCATTAGTCAATTGCACCAATCGTAAAATTAAGGAGGGGATACTTTGGAGATTAAAAGGAGACAAATTACCATCAATGGAGTAAATATATGTTGTTATTATGCTGGTCAGGGAGATACGATTCTCCTTTTACACGGGGCAGGGGTGGACTCAGCCATGATGTCTTGGGCGGAAGTGATGGAGCAATTATCCCAAAAGTACCATGTTATTGCGCCTGATTTACCGGGATATGGGGGAAGCGACCGGATTAAAGATGAATATAGTTTGGATTTTTATACGGAAATCATCAAAGGGCTAATAGATGAGCTAGAGTGTTCCCCGGTGATCCTAGGAGGTCTTTCCCTTGGTGGAGGTATCAGTTTGAACCTGGCTCTTAAGTATCCCGAGGTAATCAAGTTATTGATTCCGGTGGATCCTTGGGGAATATTTCAAAAGCTTCCTTACCACCGCTTTACTTATTGGTATACCCGTTCCAAGATTAATGAAAACATTTACCGCTGGACAGGTAAATACACCTCTTTTATTCGCTGGACTTTAGAATATAGTCTTATCGGTGATAAAAAGAAAGTGACTAATGATTTAGTAAAAGAAGTGCAAAAAGCCATGCTGGAGCCGGGAGCAGGTGAGCCTTTTATCTCTTTTCAAAGAAGTGAGATTACGAAAAAGGGCCTAGTGACAGATTTATATAGCCGCCTGGAGGAAATCAAGATCCCAACCCTCTTGATTCATGGCAGTGAGGATAAAGCTGTCCCTTTTAAAGATGCTCTCAATGCCAGCCGAATTATCCCTAATTGCAAACTCCATATCATGCAGGGTTGCAAGCATTGGCCCCAAAAAGAGAGGCCGGAGGAGTTTGTGAAAGTTGTGAGTGAATTTGTGGAAGAACATCGAGCAGGTTAATAATGGGGAGAAATTTTAAGGTTGAACATTCTGGGTTTTAGTGTTCTCTCTTTCATGTTACATGAATATTGAGAGTTCTATTTTATAAATCCATTTTTGTGTTAGTGTTTAGCGTTGGCCTATTAATTTTGATTTAAGTAAGTCAACTTCATTATGGAGCCAAGCTATAACTTCCTTTTTATCTTTCATGACAGGGGCTATCTGGTTCCAATACTGCCGGAAGTATTCAACAATAGCGGTCACCACCATAGGTTCTTTGATTAATAGCCTTACAACAGATGAAGTTTGAGGTGGTTTGTAAATTTCGATAAGCACACCCTGTCTCTCTTTAGCCAAACAATAAATATGCTCCTCTCGCTCCTGATTTAAGAAGTTATTTTTGATAATAGAAATATGATATTTTTCATAGGTCATTAAGAGATGAATAGTATTTTCTAAAATGGCGATTACGTCTTCTGGATCTAA
>JAAZLD010000091.1 GCA_012799495.1 Desulfitobacterium sp.
GACGGTGGTGCAGGAATGGCCCAAGCTTTAGGTGCAAAACTATTGAATAGTAATGGTGAGGAAATAGATGGTAGTGGTGGTTCTTTAGGAGAACTAGCGCATATTGATCTAAGTGACCTTGATCCTCGCCTTAAGGACACTAAAATAACAGTAATGTGTGATGTGGATAATCCTTTATGTGGACCAAGAGGAGCTTCTGCTGTATATGGCCCTCAAAAAGGAGCAACACCAGAAATGGTGGAAAAATTAGATAAAAACCTAGCCCATTTTGCGCAAAAGATTCAAGAAACCATTGGTCAAGACTTTAAAGATATTCCCGGAGCGGGGGCTGCTGGAGGTTTGGGTATGGGCTTAATGGCTTTTACAGGAGCAAAGCTCATGACCGGGATCGAGGCTATTTTAGATGTAGTGGACTTCGATAGCAAAGTTCAGCAAGCTGAACTGGTGATTACCGGTGAGGGAAGAATCGATGGACAGTCTGTTCATGGCAAAGTCCCTATGGGGGTAGCTAGACGAGCTCAAAAATATGGGAAGCCAACCGTTGCTATTGTTGGTTCTATTGGCCAAGGTTATGAGGCTTTATACAATTATGGTTTAAGCACAGTTCAAACTATTGTCAATGGCCCATTGACCCTGGAAGAAGCCATGGCGAATGCTTTTGACCTTACAGCAGATGCTGCTGAGCGCCTTATCCGAGGATTACAAATACCATTAAAATACAACCTTAGTCTGTAAGTGAAACTTAGGTCGTTTTTCTCTCTTAGGTACATATAATAATATAAGTACCTAAAGGAGAGAGAAATATTTGGAACCATTTTCAGAAAAATGTGGTAGAATATACCTGTTGGATAATTAGGGATTTTTTGAAAGGCTTCTATGAAGGGTGAGAAGTTGTGCGGCTACAAAATAATCTGGGAATAGAATATTCATCACAGAGCCCTCCCTATGCAGAGATCTTCCTCACAACCATACAAGAGATGAATAGCGAGACTAATTTGGTTACTGCTTTAAATCTTTTTACAAAGCGCTGTCTTACTCTCTTTTCTTGTAGTGTTGTGGCTATTTATTTGCAAGAAGAGGGGAATTACACCCTTTACTCTATTAGTGCTACTAATGAAGAGTATCGAAATTCTTTTCTCCAGAAAAATTCAACAAAGGATTTCCAACCGAATACTTTTGAACTGAATGAAAGAGAAAAGGAGTGGGTATTACCCCTTACTCATTTTGAAAAAACCTTAGGGCTATTAGTTTTGGGTTTTAGTCAAATTGACGATAACACAAAAAAGCTCAAGAACTTTCTCAATACTGTAGTCTCCCTTACTTCATCCTTCATTTTTGAGCGACAATTACGGGTAGATGCTTTAGAGCGAGAGCAAGCTTTAACTCTTCTTTTAAGAGGTACGGAAATCCTCGTTCAATCTGAATCAGAAGCTCAACTTCTCTCGGAAGCAGGGGAAATGGCCATGGAAATCCTTTTCCTGCCTGGGGGCTTCTTTCTCTTGGAAGACCCAGATGGAACATGGGAAATCCGCTCTCCTTTTGGCCGTTTAAGGCAAGAAATGGAGTGGGATTGGCGAACATGGGTTAAGCATTATATTTCCAAAGAAGATTGTTTTCGCCGCAGTACAATGGTTCACTACTTAGATATAGAAGATAACCCCTTTAATTGGGAAAGAGTTTGGATTCACCCTTTGCAAACTCATCATAGTGGTGTGATAGGTGAACTTTGGTTGATGAATACCAAAGAGCATTTATCAGATAAAAAACAGGAAATCCTAGCTGCTTTTGTGCGTGTGGTGGGGGTAGCTTTAGAAACTATGCGCCAAAAAGAGGAGCTTACTCACCTTGCTAACACAGATCGCCTAACAGGAATCCTCAACCGTCAAGGTTTTGAGCAACGGATGCGGGAAGAAATGGCTAGTACTTTGCGTAGAAACTCCTCCTTCTTACTTCTAGTTTTAGATCTAGACCTATTTAAGCAGCTTAATGATACTAAGGGCCATCCTGTGGGTGATATGGCCTTGAAAGAGATTGCTCAGAATTTACGTTCAGCAGTTCGGGAGCAAGATATAGTGGCAAGAACCGGGGGAGATGAATTTACAGTCATTCTTACGGACATATGTAAGAAAGAAGAATCCTTACAGGTTATTCGGAGGATGCGCAAATCTATGGGGCTTGAAAGATATAACTTAGGGGTCAGTATAGGAGTAGCTGAATTTCCTTCCGAAGGACGTACTTATGAAGAATTATACCGTCTGGCTGATCAGCGATTATATAGGGGTAAGAACTTAGGCAAAGGATATATTATAACAAATTAATTTTTAAAAAGTTAACCCTCTGTCCCAGAGGTTCTTTTATTTCCTATAGGTTTTGTGGTATGGTTGTCACATAGTGTTTTGAGAGGATATTTGGACGGGGAAGTGAATTTAGCTCAATGAAAAAATATATACGAACAATCCTTGAATGGGGAAGCTTAATTGTCATTGCTTGGATGCTATCTTTTGGTATAAGAACATTCTTTTTGGATACTCGGATCGTCCCAACAGGTTCTATGTTACCCACTATCCAACTCCAAGATCGTTTAATTTTTGATAAGTTTTTTTACCGTAATCAGCCCCTCCAACGGGGAGATATAGTTATGCTTACAGCACCTGAGGGCTCCGGTGAAACTGATGATTTAGTTAAACGGATTATTGGTCTTCCTGGGGAGACTATAGAGATCAGGGATGGACAAGTTTTTATTGATGAAATTCCCATAGAAGAACCATATCTCAAGGAACCACCTGATTATGAATATGGACCTGTGAAAATACCTGAAGGTATGTACGTGGTTTTAGGAGATAATCGTAACAATAGCAAAGATAGCCATGTCTGGGGCTTTGTACCTGAAAAGAATATTCAAGGAAAGGTCCTTATTCGTTACTGGCCTTTGGAAAATTGGGGAAAATTAAAATAGGGATATAAAAAGACCACGACTCTGTAAGAATCGTGGTCTTTTTTGTTCTAGGCTAGAAAAGGAAAACTACCTAAAAGGGGATAGCATCCTAAAAGAAAGAGCAATTCCCCGATTTCGATGCTAGCACCATAAAGGTCCCCAGTTAGTCCTCCCAAAAGACGGGAAACTTTCCTGGTGAAGATGATTAGAAATACTGTTGCCAGGATAAAACCAGCTACACCTGCCCAATGGAGAACAAAGTAGGTAAGGGCAAGGAGCAATATTCCTTGGCCAAAGAAGATTCCCTTCTTTTCCCGGGAGCTTTCATGAAAACCTTTCCCTAACCCCTCTTGCCGGGCATAGGGAAAGAAGAAGATCCCAATTAGAAAAAGCCAACGGGCCACAAAGGGCATAAAGAGAAGAACTAAAGGGGCAAGGGGAGAGCTATGGGATAAAAGCTCCACCAGGAAGGCAAACTTTAATAAGAGGAAGGCCATGGTGCTTAATGCTCCAAAAGCTCCAACATGGCTATCTTTCATAATCTCTAACATTCGTTCCGGTGTTCGAGCTGAAAGAAGGCCGTCCATACTATCCATAAATCCATCCAGATGAATTCCTCCTGTCAAGAGGAGTTCCAGAATTATGAGCAGGGCTCCGGTTATTAGGGGTGGGAAGATAAGGTTTAAAATCTGAAAACTACCCCACAGGATCCCACCGATAATGAGTCCTACAAGAGGATAATAATATTGACTTTTGGTGAATTCTTCCCCCGTTACTTCCTGAGGCTGAGGAAGGGGAATTCGGGTTAGAAAGGTCATGGCAATGATTAATTTACGCATTTATTGACCTCTTTTTAAGGAGTCTAGCAATACCTGGCCTTGAGCTTTAATTTCTGTGGGATAACCAGCTACAACGTTATAAACCTTTGTAGCTATCCGCCCCAAAACCTGGTTAGCCCTACCGGCCATGTCTCGATAGATCCGGGAAAGGGGGTTATCAGGAACAATACCAGCTCCCACCTCATTGGTAACCATGATCACCTGAGGGGTTATTTCTTGGGCTAAGCGGCCAGCTTGTTGGACACGTTCTAAGATGGAATGTTCCAGTTCTTCGATTGCCCGGGAAAACTCCTCCTTGGAGAGAGTGGATTCATCAGGATAATTTGCTAAGAGCATATTGGTCAACCATAATGTAACACAGTCTACTAAGATTACCCCATCAGTGTGGCGATTTTTTTCCAAAACTTCAGGAAGATCAAGAGGTTCTTCTACCAAGCCCCAATGGGAAGGCCGTTGCTCTTGATGTTTTTTAACCCGTACAGCCATTTCTTCATCATATACCTGAGCAGTAGCAACATAGATTACAGGTTTTTGAGGATATGCTGCCAGGAGTTCGGCAAAATGACTCTTACCACTACGGGCACCCCCTGTAACCAGGATAAAATCAGACATAGAATCCTCCTTGTGCTATTCGTTTTTGGTACTTACTCCTGCAGACTCAAAAGTGGCCATTTCTTTTAGAATCAGGACAGCTGCATCAAGAAGATGGAAGCCTACTGCTGCTCCTGTTCCTTCCCCTAATCTAAAGTCCAGATGCATAATTGGTTTGAGTCCCAATTCCTTGAGAGCAGCTACATGGCCTATTTCTACAGAAGAATGGGAAGGAATAAGATAATTGCTAACTGTAGGACAGATAGTGACAGCAATCAGAGCCGCTGCTGTGGAAATAACTCCATCGAGAACGATAGGCACTCGAGCATATCCAGCCATTAAGATGGCCCCAGCTAATGCTCCAATTTCCAGACCACCGATTTTACTTAAAATATCTACCCCATCTTGAGGATTTGGTTGATTAACAGCAATGGATTGTTTAATTACTTCTTGTTTACGTTTAAGACCTACATCATCTAAGCCTGTACCCCGGCCTGTAACTTCTTCGGGGGAAAGACCAGTTATGAAAGAGATGATAGCAGCGCTAGGGGTAGTATTCCCAATTCCTACTTCTCCAGTAGCCAGAACCTGATAACCGGAATTGATGGCTCGGTAAGCGATTTGGGCACCAGTTAAGAGGGATAGAAGTGCTTCATGACGGGTCATAGCAGGGCCTTTAGCCATATTTCTGGTACCATCCATAATTCTATGTTTCATAAGCTCTGGAGGAGCTAAGGGGAAAGCCATTCCCACATCAGTACAAATAACCTCAGCCTTGGCATGGCGAGAGAGAACATTGATTCCCGCTCCACCTTGGAGGAAGTTATAGAACATTTGAGGGGTTACTTCTTGGGGATAGGCACTAACTCCTTCTTCCACTACTCCGTGATCCCCTGCCATTACTAGCACTGCTTTTTTCTCAATTTCTGGCCAGGGATTTCTTTGAATCCCCCCTAATTTTTTTGCGATTTCTTCTAAGACGCCTAAGGAATCTTTAGGTTTGGTTAGAGAATCCAGCCGTGCTTGGACTTGGGCGATGACCTCTTCATCTAAACCATTGATATTTTGGCTTAATTCTGCCAGGCCTTTTTCACAATCTTCTAGGGAAGAGTTTTTTAAGTTCTCCCTGGATAATAGTTCTGTTAAGAAGTTGCTTTTTGCTTCTGTGTTGCTCATAGAAAATCCTCTCCTTTATTTTACGATATTATTTGCTTCTTTGCGGCAAAAAAATAAAGTCCCGCCACAAAAATATGTGGTCGGGACTTTGCCTTCATCACCGCCGCTTCCTCACACTACCCATGAGGAAGACTTTCCTTATTCTTGGCAGGTCTCCTGGCTTAGAATCATCACCTTTGACTCCTTCCCGGCTTATGCCAGTGGTTATGGTCGAGGCTCCTCATTTACAGTGGTGGGTCCGCACCGGAATTGCACCGGTTTCCCTATTATCCATATGGGCACCAAGAATAGTTCATATTCATCTTAATACTATAATAGCAAATGATAAGTTTTTGTCAAGAATCCTTTGCAAGTTTTAACTGTTACTGAATTTTTTAGGAGCTACCGGGTTCCCCCTATGTATAGGATTAGAAAAGGTGCGAATCATAGTAGTAAGATTCTAAAGAAAGTGTGGATCACATGGAATTTCGCGTGTCCAACCGTCAGATGTTTTTCACTTTTGTTATAGCTGTAAGCCATTCCTTTGGTTTACCTAATTTTCTCATTCAAGAATTGAAACAAGATTTCTGGCAGCCCATTATCTTGGCTGTCGGAGTAGAAGTTTTATTTGCTTGGATGCTTTATAAGATGGGACTTTATTACTCCCGCCAGACCATCTATCAGTATAGTGAGAAAATAGTAGGAAAAATACCAGGCAAGATCATTACATTGCTCTTTTCTTTGTTTTTCATTAGTATCGCCTGTATCCTAACAGGCTCTATTTCCTTATTTTACTCTTCAATTATTATGCCAGAAACCCCTAGGGCAGTCTTTGCCATTGGATTACTAGTGGTGTCCTGCTATGCCGTTTATGCAGGAATTGAACCAACTATGCGGTTGGCAGAAATAATCGGTGCTGTTTATATAATTTCTGTTTTAGCCATGGCTGTCTTTAATTTTAAATGGTATGACTTTGGAAACTTAGAGCCCATGTTTCAACATGAGTGGACAGAAGTTTTACAAGCTTTGCCCATGCCTATTTCTTGGTTTTCAGTCTGTATAGTCCTTGGGGTTCTTATGGCTTACCAGAACCAGCCTAAGGATGCTTTTAAGGTCAAGGTCAGTGGAGTAATACTGGGGATGTTTTTGCTCACTCTCATTGCAATAGCTACAATTTTAGTTTTAGGTGTGGAATTTGGATCCAGGCAAAACTATCCAGGCTTTCTTCTAGCAAGGCTAGTGATGATCGGAGACTTCATCGAAAGATTAGAGTCTATTCAAGTTGCCACTTGGACTGCTAGTTCCTTTTATGCTATTGCTATTTTTCACTTTTCAGGGGTGGAGGGTATGCAACAACTAATGCCCAAAAGATCCCGGAATTTTTTAAATTTGTTAGTAGCGGGGCTGATTGCTTTTATTGCAGTTATCCTTTTTCCCCTCAGTAAAGATCATTTTGAATTAAGCAAAACCATTCTCCTAAATTTTCTCTTACCCTTAGAAATAATCTTGATATTTACACTCTTTGGAGTTTGGTTCGGGAAAAAGAAAATTCGTCAATGGAAAAAGAGGATGAGAGTATGAGTCAAAGACAAAGACAACAAAGGCAAAGAA
>JAAZLD010000092.1 GCA_012799495.1 Desulfitobacterium sp.
GTTGTTGAATATCAAATATATAACAAATTGTTCACCTTAATAGGAACTGTTTTTACTTTGGCCCTAACTCCTATTTGGTCAGCTGTAACAAAGGCTCTTTCGGAACAAAATTTTACTTGGATAAAGAAGCTATACAAAACTTTAAAATTAATGGCACTTCTAGCTGTCATTTGTGAATTTGGAATGATACCTTTTCTACAATTTGGTATAAACATTTGGCTCGGAGATAATGCGATACAAGTTAATTATTTGTATGCTATTGCATTCGCAACGTTTGGCAGCATTATAATTTGGAATGGTGTAATATCTAGTATAGCCAATGGCTGCGGAGAATTAAAGACGCAAAGTATCTTTTTCACCATAGGTGCTCTGACTAAAATACCTATTGCATGGGTCCTGGTGGGAGTATTTGATTCATGGATAGGTGTAATAGTAGCTAATATTATAGCAATGAGTTTATATTGTATAATACAACCGATATGGTTAAATAAATTTTTAAGCAAAAAGGAATTGGAGGAAAATCAATATGTTCAAAGATAAGACTTTACTAATCACAGGTGGGACAGGATCTTTTGGAAATGCAGTAATGAAAAGATTCTTAAATACAGATATTAAAGAAATTCGAATTTTTTCTCGTGATGAGAAGAAACAAGATGATATGAGAAAACTTTATAAGAATGATAAGTTGAAGTTTTATATAGGAGATGTTAGAGACCTTGCAAGTGTTAAAAATGCTATGCATGGAGTGGACTATATCTTTCATGCAGCTGCGCTCAAGCAAGTACCTTCTTGCGAGTTCTTCCCTCTTGAGGCAGTAAAAACTAATGTATTAGGAACAGATAATGTATTGTCTGGTGCTATTGAAATGGGTGTGAAGAAAGTTATTTGTCTTTCTACAGATAAGGCAGCATATCCAATCAACGCAATGGGAATTTCAAAAGCAATGATGGAGAAGGTTTTTGTAGCTAAAGCAAAAACTGTTGATTCTGATAAAACACTTATTTGTGGTACAAGATATGGTAATGTTATGGCTTCAAGGGGATCGGTTATTCCTTTATTTATTGAGCAAATAAAAAATGGACAACCTCTTACCGTAACAGATCCTAACATGACTAGATTTTTAATGAGTCTGGAAGAAGCTGTAGAGCTTGTAGTATTTGCTTTCAAAAATGCTGAAGCTGGGGACATCATGGTTCAAAAGTCACCTGCGTCTAAAGTAGGAGATTTAGCTCAAGCTATCAAAGAGCTTTTCAAAGCAGATAATGAGATCAAAGTCATTGGAACTCGTCACGGAGAGAAGCTTTACGAAACCCTTCTTACAAAAGAAGAACACGTGGTAGCAAAAGACATGGGTGGATTTTATAGAGTACCTGCTGATAAGAGAGACTTAAACTATGACAAGTACTTCGTTGAAGGAGATCAAAAACTTTCTTCAGAAGAAGAATATAATTCACACAACACAGAAAGGCTTAACATAGAGCAGATTAAAGAAAAGTTATTACAACTTGATTATGTTAGAGAAGAACTAGAAAGTTGGGATAAATAATGAAAGTATTAGTAACTGGAGCTAAGGGCTTTATAGGAAAAAACTTAATAGCAGAACTAAAGAATAGAAAGTACGATGATATTCTTGAGTTCGATAGAGATACAAATCCTAATTTATTAGACGATTACTGTAAAGAGGCTGACTTTGTATTCCATCTTGCAGGGGTAAACCGCCCAAAAGAACAATCGGAATTCATGGAAGGAAATTTAGGTTTCACATCCGATTTATTAAACTCTCTTAAAAAGCACAAAAATACCTGCCCTGTAATGATTTCATCATCTATTCAAGCTGAGTTTGATAATCCTTATGGTGAAAGTAAAAAAGCTGGGGAAGACCTTCTGTTTTCTTATAGCGAAGAAACAGGTGCAAAGGTATTAGTTTATAGGTTTCCTAATGTGTTTGGAAAATGGTGTA
>JAAZLD010000093.1 GCA_012799495.1 Desulfitobacterium sp.
CTTATCATACAGAAGAGATCACGAAAGTGCCCAGTGGACACTTTTGCCGAGGCTGAATCCCCAGAAGATACTAACCCGTTGAGGATTCTACTTTCCTGACCCTAAATAAGGGAGAGTAATTAGGCAAGGATCCACTTCAAGTCCGAAAAAACCTCCGCTCATCCCTAAAATTTAATCGAAGTTTTTGAAGGACTTTCGAGCGACGGTCTAATTGCTCCCCTTTTACCCAAACTAATGTATCCGCAGGACTTCGGTACGCGCGGATTTATATAAGCTACTCTAAGAGGAAGACCTCCGAGGGGAAACCTGCGGAGGTCTTTTAATAATGAACTAGCTCTTCCGTTACATTGTTTAGAACATTTTTTTGCTCATTTTATCGATTTCTTCACTTACTGCATCATAAACACCAGGGAAAGAGCTAATTCCTAAACCTTGGGTCAAGCAGGGGATGAAATAGTGTTTACCGCAATTAGTGCAGGCTCTTTCAACTTCGCGAGCAGCAATTTCTTGAGTCCACTCTGGGAAGTCAACTACACCGCTGTCGATATCCCCCATGAAGGAGATCTTACCACCATATTTTTTGATTAATTCAGGTGTATTGTTGGTGGTCATGCATCCTTGCCAAATATCGATTCCCATTTCAATCATGTAAGGCACTAAGTTAGCAGAATAGGAGTCGTTATGGTGAATAATTAGTTCAACACCATTTTCTCTATAGAAATCGTAGATTTTCTTATAAGGTTTAACAAAGAACTCGGCAAACATGTCAGGAGACATAAAGGAGTTTCTTTGGCTACCCCAGTCATCATGATGGAAGAGAGCATCTGGTTTTAAGCGACGGCAGAGGATCTCAGCTAGTTTTAACTCATACTCAGTGAGATAGTCGATAAGTTCATGCATGAGCTCAGGTTCCTCATAAAAGCCCATCAATGCATCTTCCATGCTCATAAGATGGTGGCACATTTCGAAAAGACCAGGAGCTACGAATGCAGTAACGAATTTCTCGTTGCGGTCAATTTTGCTAGCACGCTCCATGGCAACTGCCCATGCTTCGTCAGTATCAGGAATTTCAGGAGCTTTTACATATTCTCTCCATTTAGTAATGTCTTTGAGAACTTTATGCTCATCATCATGAAGTGGGAATTGGCCGATTTGACCTTCGGGCCAAACGAAGGTGATACCCCAGCCATTTGTCAATTTTCCTCCTGGAGGCGCCATAAAGTCCAAAGGCATTTCCAGGATGATATCCATGAACTCATACTGATTAACAAACCGATCTGGGTTTCCACCGCGAATAGTTTCCAGTAGGTTTTGTCTTTTTGTCAACATATTATCCCGCCTCCTATATATAGCTTTAACTATGCACCTATCAGTTCTTTAGCTTTAGTAGCTGCGCCTCCAGCATCAGGAGCGTATCCGTCAGCACCGAACTCATCAGCCATAGCTTGGGTTACAGGTGCTCCACCAACAATTACTTTTACATCGAGACCACTAGCTTTAACTGTTGCAACAGTCTCTTTAACAGCAGGCATTGTTGTGGTTAAGAGACCAGAGCAAGCGACGATTTTAACGTTGGGGTTATCTTTAGCAGCTTGAACAAACTTTTCTGCAGGAACGTCAACACCTAAATCAATTACATCAAAACCAACACTTTCTAGCATCATTGCTACAAGGTTTTTACCGATATCATGGAGGTCCCCTGCCACAGTTCCGATAACACAACCACCTAAGGAAGTAGATGTATCACCAGCAAGTTGGGGTTTAAGAACTTCTACACCCTTAGACATAGCTTTAGCAGCCATCAACATTTCGGGAACGAAGATATCTCCAGCAGAGAACTTATCACCCACTACTCCCATAGATTCGATCATAGCATCAAGGATATCTTGAGCTTTATCACCACTATCGAGAGCTTCTTGAACTAAACCAGGAACTAATTTTGCTTTACCAGCTTCAACCATACTTTTTACTTCAGCAATTTTTGACATTTTACTTCCTCCTTTTTATTCGGATAAAATTTATTATTATTTTTTCTGACCAAACTTACCTTCCCTGTAAGCACCGATATACTCCATGCAATATTCGTCTTCACCAAGGAGAGCCTCTGTAGCATAGATCATTCCTACTAAATCTTCCTTTGTAGGATCGATAATAGCGCTATCCATCCCTGCACTCATAGCTAGAACGATGAAGGCTTGGTTGACCAGTCTTCTAGCAGGTAGGTTAAAGGAAATATTACTTGCCCCACCGGTAATATGGATTTCAGGGTATTGTTTCTTAATTTCTCTCATTACTTCCATAATAGAGATGATTCCATCTTCAGAAGTAGCCAGCATTTGAACCAAGGGATCAATATGCAAGCGAGATGGTGCAATGTTATATTCTTTAGCTTTAGCCATGATGTCACTAAAGACTCTTAGTCTTTGTTCTGCATCCTGAGGAATTCCGGTATCGTCACAGGTTAGAGCAACAATATCCCATTCAGTGTCAGCTACGACTGGAAAGATTGTTTCAATTTTTTTACCTTCCATAGATACTGAGTTAATAATTCCGGGCTTATTGCAGAATTTAATAGCTTCAACAATTGCATCTTCATTAGGACTATCAATAGCAATAGGTGTGTCAGTAACTTCTTGGACTAGATCGATGAGCCACTTTAGTGTCTCAACTTCTTCACTGGGATCTACAGATGCACAAACATCTAAATAATCTACACCAGCTTCAACTTGCATTTTAGCCAAGTTACGAATAAAGTCAGCATCTCTTTCAGCAATCGCTTTTCCTACTGAAGGAATAGCGCCATTAATTTTTTCCCCAATAATAATCATTAAATCAACCCCTAGTTTAAATATTTTTCCTTTGTGTGATGCAGTTGTCTAGCGTTTAGTATGGGCAAAATATTAAAGTCCTATGTTATAACTAGAAAAGATTGTTTAATCTTTTGCTAAGGAATAACCCCACCAAATGATAGGTTGTATATACAACAGCATGTATTTTTTGTATTCGACATCTTTATGGATTTACCTTCTTTAATGGTGAAAAATTTTTTGAAAATTTTTAGCAAAAATATCATTTCGGTAAATTTATAATTTCTAATTATCATAAAAAATTTCCATACCCTATTCAATAGGATATGGAAATTTTGCCTTAGCTTGTTTTTGTCTATAAGCCTAGGTTTGATTTTAAAGAGGCGAGCTCATCTTCTACTTTTTGATCACTAACACCGGAATATTTCTTTTCTAACTCTAATGCCTCATCAAGAGGAAGTTTATTTAATTCCGCCATTGCTTTAGCTTCTTCAAACATCCGATCTGCCTTTTCCTCCATGCGGTCAAATTTGCTTAGAACGCCTCCGGTCTTAGTCATAGATGTATCTACTTTATTGAGGCGTTCCTGAGTTTTGGCTACTGCAGTTTTAGCTTGGATCATTTGTTTGCGACGTTTAAGCTCCTCGATATCTTTAGTAAGCTTATTATGCATTTCTATCATACGTTGAGCATTTTCTTCTGTAGCTTGAGCAACTTTTTCCAGATTAACTCGTTCTTCCTCAAGCTCCTGTTTTTTCGCTAGAAAGATTCTGGCATCATTATCATTACCAGCTAAAATTGCCTTTTTAGCTAATTCCACGTACTTATTGATATCGGCAGTATTTTGATCAAGTTTGTTCTTTGCTTGCTTAGCTTGAGCCATAACCCCAGCTGTTTCCTTTTTTACTTCTGCTAAGTTTTCTGACACATCTCTTAAATATTGGTCGATCATCTTGGAGGGATCCTCCATTTTATCTAGCAAGGCGTTTACATTGGCAGAGATAATATCTGTGAAACGGTCAAGAATACTCATTTTTTCCATCTCCCTTTAAATAATGTGGGGACAAACCCCATAGTTTCTGTTTAGCTCTGACTCTGGTTATGGTAGTATTTTTGTCTAAGTCTTATTTTGGGATTATTGTTTAACTTTGTTATCTTCTTTTTCTTCTTGGGAAAAGGTTTCTTCAGCGTACTTTTCCTCTAAGTCCTTCAGATTCTGATCAACGATTTCCTCTAAAGGGGTACTGAGAATATCCTGTGTCTCTTGGGCTTTAACCTTACGCTCATAATCTGCAACAGCTCTGCGATAATAAAAGATAATAGCTAGGCAAATTATTAGGACAAGGATAGCTCCAACCTGGAGAAAAGGAAGTGGTTTTCTCATTATTTCAGCACTGGAATTCTCGAAGACTTTGCTAAAATA
>JAAZLD010000007.1 GCA_012799495.1 Desulfitobacterium sp.
CGTCTGTTCATTAAGCTCCTCTAACTCCTCTAACTTCTCCTGCTGTTTTTTCCTTTGAAAAAACAAGGGATATCCCCCTATTCCTTAGTGAATTTAAAGCTATTGTATTTAGAACTATTTTATTTTAAACCTATTTTATATTGTAGCACATTTTAGATATCACAAATTTTTATTAACTCTTATTTGTATTCTATTTCCACCATTTACATAGAATATTATGAAGGAACTTTCAACCTTCATGTCGAATGTGCTATTATAATTTGTGTCTAAACCACAAAATTGCTAGTAACGCTGAATCCGTTTATCGGAACGGGGGACATGCCTCGGGGGTGAATCACCTGTGTGTAGGGCTTGGCCTTTGCCCGAACCCGTCAACTAACCTCGTAAGCGAAGAAAGGTGTCAAAGCATGGGTTTTCTAGAAAAGTTATCAAAGATCAAGGACTCAACCTCTAAACAAGTTATAGATATAGCAAATAAAATCAATTGGAAATCTCCTAAAACAATTGGAAGTTTGGCTATTACCTTAACCTTGGTTAGTGGATTGAGTTTCTACGCTCTTACTACGACTTCAGTATCCGCAGTTACTATTAACGGCCAACATCTTGGTTATGTAGAAAGTCCTGAAGAGGGAGATGCCGTTTTAGCGGAGTATCTGGAAAAGATGGGGCAGCCTTATGGAGTTCTTCCCCAGACCCGGGACCAGATAGATTATGAAAAAGTACGCATAAAAAAATCCGATTTTCAAGACTCTCGATTAGATGAAAAAACCATCGCGGGAATGCTAAACTTTTATATTGAAGGAGTTAAGGTTACAGTCGATGGTACTACTATTGCTTATCTCCCTACACAGGAGAAAGCTGAACAATTGCTAAAAGAGTTTCAAGAGTTTTACGCTAAATCCAGCGAATCAAACCAAGTAACTTCGGTAGATTTTGCTGAAGAAGTAAAAATTGAAAAAGCCTCTCTCCAACCAGAGCAAATCTCCACGGTAGAAGAAGCTTACGAAACCCTCATTAAAGGTAAAGTAACAACTAAAGAATATGTAGTTGAAGAAAATGACTCCTGGTGGCTTATTGCTCGTAAAAACAATATGTTCACTGATGAGGTTTTAGCAGGAAATCCAGGTACTACAGAAGATACCATTATTCAGCCTGGACAAGTCATCAATTTAGTCTCTGTGACTCCTTATTTAACTGTAATCAGTCAGGGGACTTATTCCGGTGAAGAAATCATTCCTTATGATGTAGTTACAAAGACGGACACAAAATTACGCCCTGGACAATCCAAAGTAGTCACCAAAGGAAGTAACGGTAAGAAGTTAGTCACTTATTCCTACGAACAACGGAATGGCGTTGAGGTGAAAAAGGAAGTTCTAAATGAAGAAATACTTGAAAAACCTGTGGATGAAGTAGTAGCTAAAGGACCCAAAAGACGTACCGTAGTAGCTAGTGCCTCCACTCCTTCTCGCGGTAGTGCCAATGGAGGGAGTATTGTAGACCGTGCCTTAAGTTTTGTGGGCACCAAGTATGTATATGGTGGAAGTTCCGCTAGTGGGTTTGACTGCTCTGGCTTTACTAAATATGTATATGCTGGCTCAGGTATTTCCCTACCTCGCACATCCTACGCCCAATTTAACTCAGGTACCAAAGTTAGTAAAAACAACTTGCAACCAGGAGATTTGGTTTTCTTTAGCACCTATGCCGCTGGAGCATCTCATGTAGGAATTTATATTGGAGGGGGAAGATTTGTTCACGCATCTAACCCCAGTAGCGGTGTAAAAATCAACGGTATCAATGACAGTTTCTATGGTCCTCGCTACCTTGGAGCCAGGAGATACTAAAGGAAAAAGAAAAACAATCCGAACAAAATTTAAATTATGTTAAGTTAAGATTAAACTGGATCAAGATTAGATTAAACTGTAAAATGGACAAAAGTCACTTTAGATAATTTTAAAGTATAAAAAACAGGCGTTCCTTAATGGACACGCCTGTTTCTTTGTCCTTTTTTGTAGAAAAGCTCCCCTAAAAGCATTATAACCACAAAGATAACCAGATAGTAAATTACTGATATCCCATGAGCATACCAAGCAGCAAAAATCATAAAGATGCAAGCTATAATGGCCAAGATAGGCATTACAAACCGCTTGAAGGGATTAAGGGTAATCTCCTTTTTAATCATCATGATAAATATAGGAATATACATAGCATAAATAGTAACAATGGGCAGTTCAGAACTATCAAAGCTAAAATTCCCAAACCATTGGCCCGGTGCCAGATTAGCTCCATAAAAATACGCTAGCCATCCTCCACTTACTAAAAGACCTAAAATAGCGGAATTAGTAGGCATATTAGTACTCTGATCAATATTTTTAAAGATCTCCGGCTTAGGGCCTAATCCTCTTGCCGCCAAAGCATAAAACCCCCGGGTACACCCCATCATTAAGCCATTAAGGGTTCCCAAACAGGATATAACCACAAAAACAAAGAGAGCAGTTCCCCCAATACTAGAAAAAACCCTAGTAAAGGCAATGCGGGCTCCTGTTTCTTCCCCTTGCATAATAATAGCATTCTCCACAGCCCCGGCTAACCCTGTATAATATAAAATATAGATTAGAGCCACGAACATAGTACCAAATGTTAAAGCACGAGGAAGATTCCTCTTGGCATCTCTTAACTCTGCATTGATACTAGTGGCGATAATCCATCCTTCGTAAGCAAAAGCTGCAGCCACTACGGCTGTAAAGAGAGGATGAGAAGTACTCACATCAGCAATAACACCACTAGTAAAGTTCTCAATTAGTATTCCACTCCGTAAGCCAGAGATAGTACCGAATATAGCCATTAGGATTAAGGGAATTAACTTTATGACTGTGGTAGAGACCTGAAATTTACCGGCCAACTTTGGTGAAAGAGAGTTTAATGCATAACTACCTACCAAATAAAAACCTGATAAGGTCATAGCTTCTGGTCCAACGATATCCCATCCTAATAAAACACAAGTATACCTGGCCGACACCCATGCTAATACCGCTGTAATAGCTGGAGTATAGATTGTGGCCATAAACCAGCCAACATAATAAGCATATTTACTCCCTACTGCACCTTCCGCATAATCCACAACCCCATTGACTTTTTCATATTGAGTAGCTAATGTAGCAAACACATAAGCACAAATAATCATGATTGATCCGCCGATTAACCATGCTAGAATACCCTGGGATAAATCTCCCCCAGTAGCTACCAAAATTTTTTCTGCTTTAAAAAACACCCCACTGCCAATGACAATACCTACAACTAAGGCAATAGCAGTAAGCAAACCATATTTCTTTTCTAAAGTATTTTCCATAAATTCTACATCTCCTACAAAGTTTCCTTGGGCAAAACATACCTTACAACTTTATCAAAAGAAGTGAAAAACTTCAATCCTAGAAACAATATATTCGACAGGAGGCAACTAAATGAAATTTTATCAAAAGACCTGGTTTATCTGGCTCTCCCTCTTTCTCCTTCCTCCTCTAGGGATCTTTCTTCTTTGGAAGGAAAAAAAGTATAGTAAAATTCCTCGGACTTTATTAACCCTTTTCTTCACACTATATTTTCTATTAGGTATTATACCTAGTGATGGGTCACCCCCCGACTCCCCTGTCTTTAATCCCCAGGAAACGCTTCATCAAGACAAGGGTAGCCTAAGTGATAGTGATAGTGATAGTGATAGTGATAGTGATAGTGATAGTGATAGTGATAGTGAAGACTCCATTATAGGTAGTTTTCCTGAGGAAGATAAAAAAGACGGGAAAAAGGAAGATAACGCAAAGGGAGAAACATTAGAAATACATTATATCGATGTAGGACAAGCTGATTCCATTCTTATTAAAGGACCTCAAGGGCATGCAATCCTCATCGATGCGGGAGAAAATAATGATGGAGATTTTCTCGTTAATTACCTGAAAGAACAAGGAGTATCTAAGCTGGCTGCGGTGGTGGCAACTCACCCACATGCTGATCATATTGGAGGAATGGACAAAGTCATCCTAAGTATCCCTATCGAAAAATTCTATATGCCTAAAGTTTCCCCTACCCCTACTACCCGTACCTATGAAGATATGCTAGAAGCTCTCGTAGCAAAGGGGTTGAAAATTACCCAGATTCGTTCTGGAGTGAAATTAAATATTCCAGGAATTACTGGAGTTTTCTTAGGCCCTGTAAAGTCAAGTTACGACAACTATAACGACTTTAGTGCCATCCTCAAGATCGCTTATGGAAATACATCTTTTCTCTTTACAGGAGACGCGGAAAGTAGAGCTGAAAAAGATCTCCTTGCTAAAGGGAACATCCAAGCAACAGTTTTAAAAGTAGGGCACCATGGAAGTAATACATCTACCACAAATGAATTTTTGAAAGCTGTATCCCCCCAATATGCAGTAATTCCAGTAGGGAAAGATAATAGCTATGGACATCCCCATAAAGAGATATTGGAGCGTTTAGCCGCAGCGGGAGTAAAGATATATCGTACTGATCAATCAGGGACTATCATTGCTACCAGTGACGGAAAAACGGTGAAATTTAATACTTCCCCTTCCAGTAACACATCTAACCCTTCTAAACCATCCAGCTCATCAGGTTCCGCATCCTCCACTCCCTCTAAATCATCTGCTGCAACTCCTAAATCAACCTCTCCTATTACTAAACCTAATCCAATCCCAGCAACTCCTCCTGCCCCTTCTTCTAGCAATGTTAAGATAACCAATATTGACTTACGGGGTGAAGTTGTAACTATTAAGAATAATGGCTCTACAGCAGTTGATCTGACTGACTGGAAATTGGTCAGTGTAGTAGGAAACCAGGAATATTATTTTCCCTTAGGAACAGTAATTCAACCTGGTGGAACCCTGGAAATTCACAGTGGTAAAGATGCCCTAGAAGGTCCTGGTAAACTCATCTGGGGTAAAGCTAATATCTGGAATAACTCCGGCGATCCAGGGCATTTAGTAGATAATACAGGAAAAACAGTCTCCAGCTATCCTTAAAGATTGAATAATATCAAGAGAACTCACAAGAACCAATAGCTCTTTATAGCAGAAGGGTTCAATCGGGTTCTCTTTTTTTCGTCAAATACACTAAATTCAAGAGTTATATGGGTTTCCATGATAAAAAGCAACTCTTTGGCATATACTTTACGGAATTTTCAGAATAGTTTAAAATGTGATAAAGGAGGTAATATGTGGTATTCAGCAATTTTAATGCTGAGCCAGAAAACTAGCCATCTAGAGGAGGGAAATTAATAGTGAACATTAGAAAAATCGGTGTAATCGGGGCAGGTTTAATGGGTGCGGGTATCGCCCAGGTAGCTGCCCAAGCCGGTTACCAGGTAATCCTACGGGATTTAGAAGATAAGCTTGTCGAAAAGGGCTTTTCCGTAATCAAGAAAAACTTAGAGAAAGCCCAAAGTAAGGGCAAGCTTACGAAAGATGAAGTTCAAGAGGTTTTAGGCAGGATGAGCACTACCACCCAGCTTGGAGACCTGCAAGATGCGGATCTGATCATCGAAGCTATCATTGAACATATGCCCATCAAGAAAGAGCTTTTTACCCAATTGGATCAAATCTGTAAACCAGAAGCCATCTTTGCCACCAATACCTCAGGTCTAAGCATTACCGAACTTGCCACAGTCACCAAGCGGTGCCAACAAGTTATCGGCATGCATTTTTTCAACCCGGTACCGGTGATGAAACTAGTGGAAATTATCCGGGGTGAAGAAACTAGCACAGAAGTATTGGAGGTAATCCGTCAAGTAACTGAAAAAATGGGCAAGGAATCCATAACAGTAAATGAAGCTCCCCTATTCGCGGTAAACCGGATCCTAGTGCCCATGCTCAATGAAGCTATGTTCGTCCTCATGGAGGGTATTGCCGAAGCCGAAGACATCGATAAAGGCATGTGTTTGGGAGCAAACCACCCCATTGGACCTTTGGCATTGGCTGATTTGGTAGGACTGGACACTCTGTTATTTGTAATGGAAACATTACATAAGGAGACTGGGGATTCTAAATACCGACCTTGCCCCTTATTGCGTCAAAAAGTTCGGGCAGGACATCTTGGTAAGAAGACTGGTCAAGGTTTTTACAAATACTGATAATAAGGAGAAGATTATGCAATACCAACTGACCGAGGAACAAATTATGATCCGGGACAATGCCCGTAAATTAGCCCAAAAGGAAATTGCCCCAAGGGCAGCTGAGATAGATGTTCAGGCAATTCATCCTTGGGACATCCAAAAAATCCTGGCTCAACAAGACTTCTTAGGCTTAAATGTTCCCGAGCAATACGGTGGCTGCGGCTCGGATTTGCTTAGCTATTGCTTAGTAGTTGAGGAAATCGCCCGGGTTTGCGGTTCTTCATCTTTAATCATAGCTGGCCAAGAACTGGGGATGACTCCCATTTTATTAGCTGGCAATGAGGAACAAAAGAAAAGATGGCTACCCCTTATGGCTAGCGGTGAGCATATGGTGGCTTTTGGTCTAACTGAACCTGAAGCTGGTAGTGATGTTGCATCCTTGCGCACTCGAGCTGTGTTGGAAGGCGATTACTATATCCTTAACGGCCAGAAAACCTTTATTTCCAATGCCGAAGTTGCCCAGTACTACACTGTCTTTGCCCTTACTAATCCGGAGAAAGGTAGTAAAGGTATCAGCGTCTTCGTTCTTGAAAAAGGTATGCCTGGTTTCAGCTTCGGAAAAAAAGAGGAGAAAATGGGTATGCGCGGTTCACAGACTGCTGATTTAGTGTTTGAAGATGTGAAAGTACCAGTGGCCAATCGACTGGGTCCAGAGGGTATTGGTTTTACCATAGCCATGAAAACCCTAGATAAGACTAGGCCAGGAATAGGTGCCCAGGCAGTGGGAATTGCCCAGGGAGCTCTGGATTACGCTCTAGGCTATGCCAAAGAGCGCAAACAATTCGGAAAGCCTATCTCCAGTTTCCAAGGTATTCAATTTATGCTGGCAGATATGGCTACCCAAATCGAGTGTGCCCGGCAACTAGTATACAAAAGTGCCGTTATGGTCGATCTAGCGGA
>JAAZLD010000008.1 GCA_012799495.1 Desulfitobacterium sp.
GCAGGATCTGTTTCCCCATACATTAAGGCTAGTTTCCGAATATCTTCTGCTGGAACCTCGCAGATTTCTGAGGCTTTTTCCGGGGTATATTCAGCGATTAGATCTAAGAGGAGTTGATGGGAAGGAGAGCACTTCACCTTTTTACCATCAATGGTTACCTCATAAGTCCCTGTTAGAGCTGCATTGGTTAGGTTAGCGGCTGAGACTGGTTTATTAGCTGCAGTATCCCAAACCACACAATCCTCAGTGCTACCTCCCAGGTCTTTATCCAAAACGAACTTACCAGTATCCTTACGGACAAGGAAAGGTCCTGTAGTGTATTGACGGATATAATCATCCTTTTGCAAATTCTCAGAGACGATAACATTCATCATACCTAAAGCTAAGGCTCCGTCTGTACCTGGGCGAATAGGAATCCACCAATCTGCTTTAGCAGCAGTTCTTGTATAGCGAGGATCAACTACAACTAATTTTACACCGGCCTCTAAAGCATCAGAGAGAAAGTGACTATCTGTTAATCCTGTCTCAGTATAGTTACAGCCAAAGAAGATCATGAGTGTAGAATTCAACATATCCTTCCAACCATGTCCTTCTTGAAGAACACCTAAGGTTGGAACAAAAGCTATATTGGTAGCTAAGTCTCCCATAATTCCTAAGTTATCCATATGGGTAGCACCCATAGTATTGGCAATTCTTTGGGAAATCATCTGAGCATTAGCACCATAATTTCCGGTCATACTCATAAAGGAGTTTGCTTCCATACCGTGTTTTTCGGCGATTTCCTTGTGTTTCGCAGAAATTTCATCTAAGGCTTGATCCCAAGAGATTTGCTCCCATTTGTCTTCACCACGTTCACCAACACGCTTCATTGGATATTTCACACGGTCTGGACTGTACACACGCTGCATGGCATTAGCAATTCCTTTGAGACAAATTCTCCGATACTCCGGGTTGGGGAATTCACCTGGTTCTACTTTAATAATTTTGTCATCTTTGACAAAGGTGTTAATGGCGCAGCTATTAGTACAGTTAGGAGCACATACCGCACGGACAACTTTTACTCCGTCATCTACCTTATCTACAACATCTTTAGATTCAGCAGGTTTAAATACAGTACATCCCGGTAGTGCTAAAGTAGTTGCTCCAAGGGCAGCAGACGCTTTTATAAAGTTTCTACGAGTTAAGCCCTTCTTTAAGATTCCTTGTTCTTTGTCTTTGATCATATCCTTCACCTCCGAAATATTTAGAGCCTGAAATCATCATGATCCCGTATTTTTTAGCTTGTCTTATGCTATAATAGGACCACAGTATAAGTGATTGTTTTCACCTTCGCATATATAATTCTCTAAGCATCGATAGAAACCTCTTAAATGTATAAAATATAGACATTTAAGGATTAAGCCATTATAATTAAGGTTGCCGCAACATGCATAAAATCAAGAAAATCTATACTTTTTATTTTTAATTGTTTGAAAAACAAACATTATCTTCTGCATAATATATCGAAAGTTTGTATTTTGTTGAAGCTACCTTTCGCATTTTTCTGAAACTACTTTTTCTCTTGGGGAGGCTTTATTGATGAAGTTAATAACAAAAACCTTACTGAGTATACCTGAACAGATCGCTGAAATTATCAAGGATAATATTATTGCAGGGAAGTTGAAGTTGGGAGAACGCCTCCCGAGCGAAATTGAATTGGCGGAGCATTTAGGAGTTAGCCGTTCTACCCTTCGTGAAGCCTTGGATATTTTAGAATCCCAACAAATTATTTACCGTAAACAAGGAAAACAAGGAGGAAGCTTTATTACCAAACGTACCA
>JAAZLD010000094.1 GCA_012799495.1 Desulfitobacterium sp.
ACAAGAAGGCTGGCATTGGGAAGAGGAATTTTCTAAAAAAACAAAAGCTTATACAATTACAGGCTCAACTATAATAGATAGAAAAATGGAGCCAGAATTTTTTGCTTGGTATTTAGAGTTAGCACAAAAGGTCCAACGGTTAGGAGGACGGGCCTACTGGGACGAAAGAGTCCCGGAAAGTATAGATTTATTCCGACACGCTAATAAGAACAATATTCGGCCTTATCAATCTTCCTTTTCCCACAATACAATCTCCATAACTGGTAAGCAAGAACTAATTCCTACTAGTATTCGAGCAGGGGATGATTTAGTAAATATCCAGCTTCTTAGCCGTAATGACGGAAAAGAAGGAAAAACCCTAATCGCCATACCGGTGCTGTTACTAGAATTTTAATACCTATAAAGTTGTCCATTGCAGGAAATAAGCTGAAATAAAGCGAATAGTATCTGATTGGAGCGACTGTAAAGATAATGGGGGTGCCGAAACACTTGAACAAAATAATAGTCGCTGGTGGAAATACATTAGAAGGTAAAATCACTGTAAGCGGAGCAAAAAATGCTGTATTGCCTATAATAGCAGCTAGCTTATTGACTCCTGAACCTGTACGAATAGATGATGTCCCAGAATTACTTGATGTTGATGTGATGTGTCAAGTGATTGGAGCATTTGGAGCATCTATACGACGTGAAGGATCTCAACTATATATTAGTACGCCGGAGATCACCAGCGTTGAAGCCCCTCATGACTTAGTATCAAAAATGAGGGCTTCCATTGTGACGATGGGTCCTTTATTAGCTCGTACCGGTCGGGTACGTATTTCTCATCCAGGTGGATGTGCCATTGGTTCACGGCCCATTAACTGGCATTTAAAAGGGCTGGAAGCTCTCGGTGCCGAAGTTCATATGGATCATGGCTATTTAGATGTAAAAGCATCTGCCCTAAAGGGAGCAAGGATTTATCTTGATTTTCCTAGTGTTGGAGCCACAGAAAATATTATGATGGCAGCGGCCGTAGCAGAGGGTACCACCTTAATCGAAAATGCAGCTCAGGAGCCGGAGATCATCGATCTAGCAAACTTTATTAACCAGATGGGTGGTAAAATCCGAGGAGCAGGGACAAGTGTCATCCGCATTGAAGGAGTTAAAGAATTTAGTGGGGTTAATCATACTGTGATCCCGGATCGAATTGAAGCTGGAAGCTTTCTCCTTATGGCTGCAGCTACAGGAGGAGACGTTTTTGTTCAAAACGTCATTGCTAACCATCTCCAGCCTTTATTAGCTAAAATGGAGGAAAGTGGGGTTCATTTCCGAGAAGAAGATGACGGAATCCGTGTCTTAAGTGACGGTATTTACCAAGCAGTAGATGTTAAGACTCAGGTTCACCCAGGCTTTCCCACGGATTTGCAAGCACCCTTCCTAGCCTTTCTTACCCGTGGTAAAGGTACTGGTGTAGTAACGGAAACAGTATTTGAAAACCGTTTTATGCATGTAGATGAACTAAAACGTATGGGTGCAGATATTAAAATTGAAGGCCGTAGTGCTATTGTACAGGGTGTTCCCCGTTTAACAGGTGCCCCGGTGACAGCTACCGATCTTCGAGCTGGAGCAGCATTGATCTTAGCTGGATTGACAGCTGAGGGAGAAACAGAAATTAGCGGTGTTCATCATATTGACCGTGGATACGAATTCATTGTGGAAAAACTATCCCGAATCGGAGCAGAAATTCGTCGAAAATCTGATTAAAAGCAAAAGAAGTAAAGGCAGTAAAACAAATAATAAGAATATATTATGATATATTATTGTAGTATATCTAAAGAAGGAAATAACATATTGTCCCCCACTTCAGCATAATGTTAAGCAGTAGGCTTGGCTTATGGAGGAGGGGGACTTTTGCGTAGGAATTGGTTTTTTTTCTTGATCCTTTTAGCGATAATGATTATCCTCTTTCCTTGGACAGTTTTGCGTTGGGTTGATCAAGATATAGAGATAGGAGAGGAATTCACAATAAGGGTCTTGTTAGAAGATGGAACTGTAGAAACATTGGGATTAGAAGAGTACATTATCGGAGTAGTTGCAGCAGAGATGCCCGCTGAATTTGCTGAGGAAGCTTTGAAAGCTCAGGCAGTTGCAGCTCGGACTTACGCTGCTAAGCGGATCAATGAAAATATAAATTCTAATTACGATGTTGACACTACTACCAACACCCAAGTATGGCTTTCAGCAAAAGAAATGCGAGATAAGTGGAATTGGCTAAGTTATTGGCGCTATTATGGGAAAATTTCTCGGGCAGTGGAAAGTACTCGTAATCAAGTTTTAATAGCCAATGGCCAGTACGTAGATGCTTTTTTTCATAGTAGCACTGGACGAAAACCCACAGAAAGATCAGAGGATGTGTGGAGCTCATCACGACCTTATCTTCAAAATATTGAGTCCGGGGAAGAAAATCCTAATCGCTTTGTAAAAACTACTACCTTAACTCCAGGGGAACTTTATAAGAAGTTAGGAATTCCCGATCCCCCTAAAGCTTTTTCCAAAAATGATTTCCAAATCCTTAGTGAAACAGCTACTGGTCGAGTTAAGGCAATTAAAGTTTTGGGTAAAAGTTATACAGGATCTCAGTTACGTACCTTACTAGACCTTTCCTCCACAGATATGGAGATAGATCTTACTCCTCAAGAGGTTAAGATTACAACATATGGATATGGCCATGGAGTAGGTATGTCCCAATATGGAGCAAACGATCTAGCTAATAAGGGGTACAATCATGAAGAAATCCTTCAGCATTATTATCCTGGTACATCCATCCTCACTCTCAAAAGATCATAATTTATCCACCTATGAATTTCTCAAGGGATACAAATAGATAGATTCAAATAAAAGTTTCATAAAAAAAGAGGACCTAGGCAAAATAGGATTCCTCTTTTTCTTTTAAGTTCCTCACTTTTAGAATAGAAGAAGGAAGAATTAAAAAAGTAAAGAACTAGTATAAAGAGTGGAAATATTTAAAAAAGTCTAAAAAGTACTAAAACAAGGTAGCAATTTTAATTGTTTTAAGAAAAGGTGAGAGTTATGAAGAACACTTACTTCAGCAGTCTGTTCCAACTAAATAGTCAAAAAAACACTTTCAAGGATGAATCTATCTTTGAAGAAGCATCTATAGAGGAAGCCTTGGAAGTTATCTTGAAGGATAGGCGAAATTCTATACCAGTAGTAGATAAAAAAGGACGCTTTATTGGAATTATCGAAGGTGTAGATTTACTTGAGGGTTTTACCAAAAATCATTGTACTCCAAAAGATTCTTTGAAGCCCTATATTCGTGAGACTGAAAAGATACTCCAAGAGGAAGAGGGCTTATTCGACAACCTTTACTTGCTGATCTCTAAAAAGTGGTCAATAGGCTATGTAATTGATAAGAAAGGAATTTTCAAGGGAGAGCTCCAACTTAAAGCACACTTATCGGATATTTTTGCAGGAATTAAAGATTTGGAGTTTTATGTTGCTCAAATTATTAAAGCAGTACATAATGCCGTAATGGCTATAGATGCTGAAGGAAAAATTGTTTTTTATAATGAATCTGCTGAAAAAATCCTTAGTTATCATGCCACAGAGGTAATGGACAACTTGATTACCGATTATTTTCCTGATTCTTTAACTCATAAAGCCCTTAAAACAGGTAGGGAATTAAGAAATGTTAGTCTCCAATATGGAGAGTTAAATGTTAGTGGGGATTTCCTACCTATAATAATAGGGGAAAAGATCCTAGGAGCAGTAGCAATATTTAGAGATATAACTGAGTTGAAAAAAGTAACCCATCGTTTAAATTCTTATGAAAAAATTTTGGCTACATTGGAGGCCGTTGTTGAGAATTCCTATGAGGGAATAGTTGTAATTGATGATCAAAGCAAGATTGCCTTAATGAACGAATTTTTCCTGGAAGTACTGGGTTTAAGTCCCCAAGATGTTATTGGCAAAAAAATTCTTGACCTTAGCCCCGAATCTAACCTCCCCGAAACATTAAAAACTGGCAAACCTCTATTCGGTGAGACTTGGCATCTTAATGGAAGGGACTTTATTATAATGCGGATTCCCATTGAAAGAGACGGGAAAGTGGTGGGTGCTTTAGCTAAGACATTGTTTAAAAACATGGAAATTGCTAAAATGTTTGCCAAAAAAGTAATGCGCTTAGAAGAGAATCTAGCCTATTACAAGGAAGAGTTCGGAAGAATTCATTCTCCCCAATTTGCTTTTGACGATATTCTTGGAGAGAGCCTTGAAATGAAAAAGGCCAAATCCTTAGCTTATCGTGCATCTCAAACCAACTCCACTATCTTAATTCTTGGGGAGAGTGGTACAGGAAAAGAAATCTTTTCCCATGCTATTCATAAGTCCAGCAGCCGTAGTAATGGGCCTTATATTAAAGTTAACTGTGCTGCACTACCGGAAAACCTCCTGGAATCAGAGTTGTTTGGATACGAAGAAGGTGCATTTACCGGAGCTCGTAAAGGAGGAAAACCAGGTAAATTCGAACTTGCTGATAAGGGAACTATCTTTTTAGATGAGATTGGAGATATGTCCTTTAGTATGCAAGCTAAACTATTAAGAGTTCTTCAGGAACGGGAAGTTGAACGTTTAGGGGGAACGGAACCCATTAAAGTGGACGTGCGAATTATTGCGGCCACTAACCGAGATCTTCACAAAATGGTAATGGAACATAAATTTCGCCTCGACCTTTATTACCGTTTAAATGTCTTAACTATTGAACTTCCTCCATTAAGGGAGCGTAAAGAGGATATGAGTCTTTTAGCTAAAGGGCTAATTGAAAAAATCAATAAGCGTTTAGGAACAAATATTCAAGGTCTCGCTCCTGAGAGTATAGACTATTTAACCTCTTACGATTGGCCTGGCAATATTCGGGAATTAGAGAACATCTTAGAAAGAGCGATTGTAATTTGTGATGATCTTCTAATTTCCCCTAAGCACCTTTCTCTTCCGGGAGTAAGTGATACAAATCTCCCTACCTTAGAGCAAACCCTTCAGTACACCTTAGAAAAAACCGAACGAGAAATAATTGAGAAAACATTGAATCGAGCACAAGGAAATAAGGTGAAAGCTGCACGAATCCTAGGGATTCATCGTTCAGCTTTATATAAAAAGCTAGCTAAATATAATATTCAATAAAAAGCAAGTGTCTCTATTTGGAGACACTTGCTTTTTATCGATAGAGTGTACTGAAATCAAGACAGTGTAGACATCTGGAGACAGTGCTTCCTCAAAGCTACTCAGACGTTGCTTTGTAGGTTTTACCTGGAAAACAGATGTCTATATTTATGGACACTTGTCTATAATTAGCAAAGTAGTCAAAAAAGTTAGAAAATTGCGGCTAAACCCTGATCCTGTAGGGTTTGACCCCAATTTTAGACTTGTCTGAATTTTCCGGCATAGAACTTGCATTATAAAGACGTAGCTTTTGATTATTGGAATATCAATAGAAGTTTTAAATAAAGAGCGAGGGTAAGTAGATTGGGGGTAAAAAATTGAACTTTACCTTAACAGCAGAGCAAGCAATGATGAAGAAAATGGTACGGGATTTTGTAGAAGAGTATGTGATACCTCAAGCTCCAATAACTGATCAGACTCATGAATTTCCCCAAGATTTAGTAAGAAAAATGAGTGAATTAGGTCTCATGGGGATCCCCATCCCAGAAAAGTATGGTGGAGCTGGCTCAGACTTTATCTCCTATACCATAGCTATTGAAGAAATTGCACGTGGATGTGCTTCCACGGCTATTATCTTAGCGGTCCATACTACAATTGGCACCTTTCCTATTTATTATTTCGGAAATGAAGAACAAAAAAATAAATACTTGCCCCGTCTTGCCCGAGGAGAGATCTTAGGAGCCTTTGCTCTGACAGAAGCTAATTCCGGATCTGACGCTTCAAGTCTTGTGACCACTGCTAAAAGATCCGGTGATCACTATATCATTAACGGAAGTAAAAGATTTATTTCCAACTCTGGATATGCCGGAATATATACAGTTTTAGCTTCTACAGATCGTTCCCAAGGTTCCCGAGGGATAACTGCTTTTTTGGTAGAGCCTGATACTCCTGGCTTTAAGATAGGTAAAAAAGAAGTAAAAATGGGACTCCATGGTTCATCTACCTGTGAATTGATTTTTGAAGATATGGTTGTCCCTGTGGAAAACAGGCTTGGCGAAGAGGGGCAGGGGTTTAAAATAGCAATGTCTCTTTTGGATGACGGGAGAATTGGTATTGGGGCTCAAGCTGTAGGAATTGCCCAAGCTGCTTTTGATGCAGCTCTAGCCTATTCCCAAGAGAGAGTTCAATTTAAACAAGAAATAATGAACTTTCAAGGGATTCAATTTATGCTTGCAGATATGGCTACTCAATTAGAAGCTGCTCGCTTGCTTGTATATCAAGCAGCTGCAAATAGAGTTAATGGTATTCCTTTTAGTAAAGAGGCCTCCATGGCAAAACTATTTGCCAGTGAAATGGCCGTTAAGGTTACTAATGATGCTGTACAAGTATTTGGAGGATATGGTTATACCAAAGATTACCATGTGAAGCGCTATTTACGGGATGCCAAAATTACTCAGATTTATGAAGGGACAAATCAAATTCAACGGATCGTAATCGCTAAACATTTAAGAAACAAGACTTAATCAAAGGAGGAAATAATATGGAAAAGATAATGGTTGTTGGAGCGGGGCAGATGGGCTCAGGAATTGCCCAAGTTGCTGCCCAAGCCGGGTATAAAGTAATTCTCAATGATATTAAGGAAGAGTATGCCAAAGGTGGCATAAAAAATATTGAGAAGAATTTAGAACGAAGTGTCCAAAAAGGGAGACTAAAAGCAGAAGAAAAAGATGCTATTCTTGGTAATTTAGAAATTAGCGCTTCCCTAGAGGATGCTAGTCAAGTTGATCTAGTTATTGAGGCAGCAGTAGAAAACATGGAGATTAAAGGAAAAATCTTCAGGACTTTAGATGAGGTTTGTCCAGAACATACTATTTTAGCCACTAATACTTCCTCACTACCAATTACTGAAATTGGAGCTTGTACAAAGCGCCCGGAAAAAGTCATCGGTATGCATTTTATGAATCCTGTTCCTGTTATGAAATTAGTTGAGATCATTCGAGGCTTAGCTACAGATGATGAAGTTTATAACCAGATTGAAAAACTAAGTTTGGCTATGGGAAAAACTCCTGTGGAGGTTAATGATGCACCGGGATTTGTAGCTAATCGGATACTAATTCCCATGATTAACGAAGCTATCTGGGTTCTTTATGAGGGAATTGCTAAGCCAGAAGATATAGATAATGTAATGAAACTTGGAGCTAATCATCCTATGGGTCCCTTAGCTCTAGCTGATCTAATCGGCTTAGATACGGTTCTAGCTATTTGTGAGGTTCTCCATGATGGTTTGGGAGACAAATATCGTCCATGTCCTTTACTTAGAAATTATGTTAAAGCTGGCTGGCTAGGACGGAAAACAGGTAAAGGTTTCTACACCTATTAAAGGTTGGGAATAAAGAAAATTAAGGGGGAGTATAAAATGATTTTTGATTTAAGTGATGATCACATTATGATGCGCAGAATGGTACGAGACTTTGCCGAGAAAGAGTGTGCACCTGGTGCAGAAGAACGGGATGAAAAAGAAGAATTTCCCCGGGAAATATGGAACAAGCTAGCGGAATTAGGTCTGGCGGGAATTACCTTCCCAGAAAAGTATGGCGGGGTAGAATCAGAC
>JAAZLD010000009.1 GCA_012799495.1 Desulfitobacterium sp.
CCATTTCTACACATTGCCGACCTTACGGCAGAAAAGGTTCTGGTTGATGGAGTAAAAACTGTAGGCTTGTTAGGGACAAAGTACACAATGGAACAGGATTTTTATAAAGGGCGCTTAATGGAACATGGGATTAAGGTATTGATTCCGAAAGACGCAGATCGAGAAATAGTAAACTCCGTAATTTATGAAGAGCTTTGCTTAGGAAAGATAAGGGAAGATTCCCGCAAAAAATATCAGGAGATTATCCTGGATTTAGTGGAACAAGGTGCAGAGGGAGTAATTCTGGGCTGTACGGAAATCGGCTTATTAGTAAAATCCGAGGATGCACCAGTACCCTTATACGATACTACTTTACTCCATACCAAAGGTGCTGTGAATTATGCCCTCAAATAAGAAAGCCCAAAGCTAAGAGGAAAGTCATAGTGACAATAACGATCGAGACAAAGACTACGAGATGCAGGTTGTCCCAAATACGAAATCGATTTCGTATTCGGACAACCTTTGGATTATTAGAATTGTACTAGAGCCTAAAATTAGATATGCAATTTTTCTCTAATCGCTATAATTTGGTTTGTCGTTGGAGGTTCATCCATATCGATATTCTCAAGAATTAAATCTATGAGAGCCAAATTCCCAAGCGCTTGGGAATTTGGGGTGCTGAAGAGGTGGAAGAAGGATATCATTCGGTAGGGGGTGTCGCCGAAACTACTTAAAAAAGTAGTTTTGCAGCAACCCCCTTTTTCATTGGTGTTGGCATGAGGTGAGAATGGGGAAGCAGTGCGCAATCGCTAATATAGGTAAACTTGCAGGAAAATACAATACAATGGAGAAAGAGGAATATATTAGACATTATGGAGGGTCTTTCGTGAATGACTACCTATTGCAGTTTATCGTAAATATCCCAGTATTACTCATAGCCTTTTTTATAGGCTATAAACTGAGGAAATTTGTACCGAAGGAACGAAGGCTTTTCGTAGCATTTATCATAGCGACATCTATTCTAGCACTATCATTGATTATAGCTGTAGCCCTTGCTTTTCCTTACCCCACGGGACCTTTTCAAAAGGCATCAATGGCGATAGCAATAGGTTTTTCCGTCGGACTTGTTTCAGCAAATGACTCAACTTAAGATTTTCATTGAGGAGGAGATTAACATAGAAACCCTTCTTTTCTATTTCCCGGTTATTATCCTATTTATCCTGTACTATAAAGTTTTCAGAATAGCCGCCGATGTAAAGGAAATCAAGGAAATCTTAAAAGAGCAGCAAAAAGAAAGAGATGGGAGTAATTCCTAAAGGATGTGATGGTGATGGCCATGGACAAAGGTCTACAAATCCATCAGAAGATAAATATGACATTTTTAAAAATGCTCATATTACTACTTGGCATATTTCTAAGTAGTTGCCAAGGTGATATAGGAAGTTCGGGGGAAGGGGCTCAACAACCCCAAGAACCTTTTGAGTTCAGTGTGTTTTCTGCTCAGGAGATATATAAAACCACTGATAGCATAAATATATGGGCTACTCTAAAATACCTTGGCAATGATAGGTACATAAAGGTATGGCATGGTGAGCCAATTATTTTATTCTCAATCACCGATGGAAAGGACATCAAGCTTGGAGGAGTAAGGTTCCTCACAAAGACTTCCTCGATTTTAAAAAGAGACAAATTATACACTTATGAATGTTCTTCAATCCTTCTTGACGGTAATGACCCGATTGTGGACTATTTGAATGAAACTAATCTAGAAAAGGGGCTATTTCTACCTCCAGGGGAATACGAAGTTGAAGCAGTGGGGGCTTTCTCCTTAAATGATGAAGACACTACAGACATCGGCTTATCTGCAAAAACAAGGTTTAAAGTTATAGATCCTTAAAAAGGTACCCAAGGTCTTTCATGAATACCAAAAAAGAAAAAATATTTGGGGGCATTCAATTGAAAAAAACTTTTGGGTTTGTCGCAACTACTTTGCTCATATCACTGGCCTTCTTACCTGGGTGTAGCACATACTCTAATTCCATTCACAGCATCCCGAAGGAAGTAGACAAAGTTATAACTGATCAAGAGGGGAAAGTTCTATTTGATAAAAATGAGTTCCTTAAACAAAGTAGAAAA
>JAAZLD010000010.1 GCA_012799495.1 Desulfitobacterium sp.
AGCTGCTGAAGGGTATATTTATACTCTCCCGAGAAAGGGGTATTTTGTTGCTAACCTTGAAAAAACCCCTACAAAACTTCCCCCGCCTCAGCACCAAAAAGAAGCTCAAAAAAAAATAGAACCTGAGTATTTTGCCGACTTTGTGAGAAATTCCGTGGCTCCTGATACCTTTCCTTTTTCCGTCTGGGCTAAACTCTTAAGAGAAGTAACTAACACAGAAAAGGAAGAAGCACTTCTTGCGGAGACCTCCTCCGGAGGTGTCGATAAGCTCAGAGAGGCTATTTCTAAGCACCTCTATCAGTTTCGGGGAATGTCCGTAGAACCAGAGCAAATTATCGTCGGTGCCGGAACCCAATATCTTTATGGGATCATTATCCAACTCTTAGGTCGTAATCTGATCTATGGTGTAGAAGATCCAGGGTACCCCCGATTAACTCAAATCTATAAAAGCAATGATGTCCAATGTCGCCATATTCCCATGGACGATCAAGGGGTAATACCCGAAGATGTTGAATCTTCAGGTACTGATATCCTCCACATAACCCCCTCTCACCATTTTCCTACTGGAATAGTTATGCCTGTTAGCCGCCGCTATGAACTCTTAAGTTGGGCAGGCCTAGATGAAAACCATTATATAATTGAAGATGACTATGACTGCGAATTTCGCCTTTTTGGCAAACCTATTCCTGCTCTCCAAAGCATTGATGTAATGGAAAAAGTCATCTATATTAACACCTTTTCTAAAAGTCTAGCCCCTGGTCTGCGGATTAGTTATATAGTCTTACCTAAACATTTAGCAGAGCGTTTTTACTCCAAATTAGGCTTTTATTCCTGTACTGTTCCCACCTTTGAGCAATTCACCTTAGCAAGGTTTATTGAGGAAGGGTATTTCGAAAAGCATATTAACCGTATGCGTACTTATTACCGTAAACAGCGAGATCAAATTCTCAAACTAATTCGCCAGGGTCCCCTATCTCCTTTTGTAAAGATTAGAGAGGAAGATGCTGGATTACACTTTCTCTTGGAAGTAGATACTGATGTATCTGATGAAGAATTGATCAATTCTGCCCGTAGAGGGGGAATCCGCATCACTAGCCTTTCTCAGTACTATCATAAAAAGCAAGCTCAGCCCTCTCACACCTTAATCGTCAATTATTCAGGGATAGAACCAAATAAAATAGAACCTGCCACCCAAAAACTTTGCGATAGTATGTTATTGATATGCACAAATGATCATCACTCAAAAATAAATACCTAATAACCATCACCTATTTATAAATACTTACAATAAAAAGGCACTCCCTTAGGAATGCCTCTTTTCACTCTCTTCGTATTTTTCTCTGTAAGCCTCAAACTTCTTTTTGCTCTCCCTATCACTCTCAAAAAACTCCACTAACCTACTTAACTTACTTACTGTTTCTGGACTTAAGGAATGCTCGACTAATTCTGTTTCCAAAAGTGAATTTGTACTACCGATCAATTGGAGGAAATCTTCTACGATCTGATGCCTTTTCATAAGGTATTCTCCTAATTCCTCTCCCTTAGAAGTTAAACGAATACTTTCATAAGTATCGTATTCCAAATAATCTAACTCCCTTAAACGAGAAAGCATTTTTGAAGCAGAAGCAGGTTTTACATGAAGTTTTTCTGATATTTTACCTACCCTTGTATAACCCTTTTCTTGACAAAGCCTATAAGCCATTTCTAAATAGTCTTCCATAGCCGGGGTAAGTTCATTTTTTTGCTGATTTATTAGTTGGTAACCCCGCACCGTCCGAAAGACTGAACCACCTAATTTTTTCAATCTTATCCCCTCTTCTTGCCAAAGTCTCTATATCTATATTCATAACAACAAAGATTTAAACCCCGTAATATTTACAACGTACAATCTTCACAGAAAAACTTCTTTCCCACCGCTTCATTCATAGAATTTCGAAATTTTAATTCATACCAAGACACCAAGAATGCTTATAAAAAGAGGCCTAAAGAAGCGTTCACTTAGGGATTGAAGAAAAACTTAAATGAACAGCTTCAAGCGGGGCAAAAAGAGACCAGTCACAATCAGGCATGAATGCTTGAAGCGGCTGGTCTTTTTGTATTTATTGGTAATA
>JAAZLD010000095.1 GCA_012799495.1 Desulfitobacterium sp.
TGGATTAAAAACTCTCATTCTAAGCAGAGACTATAATTCTTCCCTATACCTCACCCTAGCCAACATTCACTCTAATCAAGGGCTAGGGTGATCTTTTTTTTCCAATAATATATAATAGCCATATAATAAGAGAGCATCATAATAACGAGATAGCTATACAAAATAGTCCGATTATCCTACAAAACACCTACAAACAGTGAGAGATCAGGAGGTTGCTTGTGAAAGAGGCAAAGAATATAAAGGAACCAGAGGAAATAAAAGAACCATTGAAAATATATGAAAAAAGAAAAGAAAGGTATAAAAGATTAAGTGCAAAGCAAGAGCAAACAGCGAATAGGTTAAGCAATTATCGACTATTGACTTCTTTGGCAGGCTTTACGATCGCTGTTTTTCTATATTTAAAGGTGAGCAAAACTTTAGCCCTTGGTATGGGAATATTAACTCTTGGGGGATTTCTGTACCTTGCTTCTCGCCACCGTCAGGTGCGAAGGCAGCTTCGCTATTCGGAGATAATTGCTAAACTTAATGAAAAGGGAATCCAGCGTTTGCAAGGGAATTGGGGTAATTTTTCCGACTTAGGGGAAGAGTTTGAGGATGAAAAGCACCCTTATGCTCATGACTTAGATCTATTTGGCCAAGGCTCATTTTTCCAATGGATTATCTCTGCCCATACTCCTTTAGGGAGGATATCCTTAAGCCAAATTTTTAAGAATCCTCCTCAAAACCCTGACAAAATTTTGGCGCGCCAAAAAGCTATCTCTGAACTTGGGAAGAGTATAGGTTGGCGTCAGCGTTTTGAAGCAGAGAGTATCAAGGCTTCCCACCAATTTCAAAAGGTTGAATCATTTCTCCAATGGGCCAAAGAAAGGGAAGAGGGATATCTAAAGCCGGTGCTAAAGGTGGCAGTAATCATTCTTCCCCTTCTAACAATCATCATGATAGCACTTTATTTTATAGGGGAAGCTGTCCCTTGGTATATACCCCTTCTATTGATTGGTGTACATATTCTTCTTCTCCAGCTCTATAAAAAGGAACGTTTAATAGCCTTAGCCACAGTCTATAAGCATGAAGCCAGTCTCAAGACTTACACAAATTTGTTAAGGCAGATTGAAAAAAAGAAATTCTGTTCCGCAGAACTTAAGAGACTTCAGAAATCCTTGCGTGACCGAGATGGTAAACCTGCTTACCAGCAAATTGCTAAGCTTTCTAAAATTGTGGAGAGGATCTCTAACCGGGAAAATGCTATGTTCATTTTCTTTAATATCCTTTTTCTTTGGGATTATCATTGTATGATCGCCTTGGAAGAATGGAAGAACAAATCCGGTGACCTATTAAAAAACTGGCTAGAAGTTCTCGGGGATTTCGAAGAGCTCTCCAGTCTAGCTAATATTCCCTTTGAAAATCCTGATTGGGCCTGGCCAGAAATATCTCCAAGTGATGCCTCTATGGCTAAAGGCTTGTCTGCTCAACAGTTAGGACACCCTCTTCTGACAAAGAAAAGGGTATGTAATGATTTTACTCTCACCAAACCATCTGGTATTGTTTTAGTTACTGGGTCTAATATGTCTGGGAAGAGTACATTTTTGCGCACTGTAGGTACTAACCTTCTCCTAGCTTATTTAGGGGCACCTGTATGTGCTCGGGACTTTCGGTGTTCCATTTTTGAAATATGGACCTGTATGCGAGTTAGGGACAATCTAGAAGAAAGTATCTCTTCTTTTTATGCGGAAATCCTGCGGATTAAGGAAATTGTGGCAGCTGCTCAGAAAAGTGAGTCCGTATTCTTCTTACTGGATGAGATCTTTAAAGGTACCAACTCCCATGATCGTCATCAAGGAGCCATCGCCCTTATCAAGCAATTGCAAAAAGAAGGAGCTATGGGGTTGGTCTCTACCCACGATCTAGAACTAGGGGAAATGGAAAAGGAAAGTCAGGGAAAAATAAAGAATTACCACTTCCGCGAATACTATAAGAATGATGAAATATATTTTGACTATAAGCTGAGGGAAGGCATATCCACGACCCGCAATGCCTTATACTTAATACGCTTAGCAGGTATTAAAGTATAGTAATTTTCTTGATAATATTTAATGAAAATAAGTTATTTCACAAGAAGTAAAGGTTTTTGAAGGAAAGGCAAGAATTATAAAGATATCACGCAAGCGCAGATCGAAAGCTAGGGGAGTATCATTATGGATGTATTTGTAGCTCGACAGCCAATTTTAGATTCCCAGGGTCAGATCCATGCTTATGAGCTCTTATTCCGAGAAAGTATGGATAATACTTTTAAAAGCAGTGATGGAGATTTAGCCACTAGTTCCTTGATCTCCAGAAGCTTCTTTCTCATGGATTTCAATAAATTAACCATGGGCAAGCCTGCCTTTATCAACTTTACAGCTAACCTCCTGAAAGAAGGTATGGCCACCCTATTACCAAAAGAACAAGTGGTGATCGAAATCTTAGAAGATGTTGATCCAGATCCAGAGATTGTTGAAGCTTGTAAAAATCTTCGGGCTCAAGGATATCAAATTGCATTGGATGATTTTGTTTTTCGGCTGGATTATTTTCCCTTAATTGAACTGGCGGACATAATAAAAGTGGATTTTCGTGCTAACCAGGCCTTTGAAGTACAAAATCTCATTAAACGACTTAAGGCAAAGAGGATAGTTTTCTTAGCTGAAAAAGTAGAAACTTTTGCAGAATATGAGGAAGCGAAAAAAATCGGCTATAGTTTGTTTCAAGGCTACTTTTTTAGCAAGCCCAATATAGTGCAGAGCAAAGAAATCCCTTCCAGTAAACTAAATTATTTAAGGCTACTCCACCAAGTAAACTCTCCCCATGCTGAAATTGAACAATTAGACAAGATTATTCGAGCAGATGTCTCTCTAACCTATAAATTGCTTAAACTAATAAACTCTTCAGCAATTGGTCTGAAACACCAAATATCCTCGATTAAGCAAGCTCTTGTCCTGCTAGGACTTAATGAAATAAAAAAATGGGCATCAGTTATAGTAATGGGCAATATTGCCGATGACAAACCTGATGCTTTAGCAATTCAATCCTATGTTCGAGCAAGTTTTGCGGAAAAATTAGCCCCCAAAGTAGGTCTTGCTGATATGAAATCCAACGCCTATTTAATGGGGTTATTTTCCCTTATTGATGCCTGTCTTGATCGTCCTCTTCCTGAAATTCTAGAAGAGTTGCCCATTGATTCCTCGGTGAAGAATGCCCTTTTAGGTCAACCTAATGGTTATCGCTATTTATTAGATTTGGTAATGGCCTATGAACAAGGTGAATGGCCAGTAGTCAACCGCTTACTGAAAAAATTCGGGGTAGCGGAAGATACTATCCCTCAATATTATTTAAAA
>JAAZLD010000096.1 GCA_012799495.1 Desulfitobacterium sp.
CGGAGAAAATATTAAGATTGAGTATCAAAGTGCCCAAGGAGATCAATCAAACCTCAAAACCATCGCCAAAAAATATGTCAATGATAATCATGATTTGATTATTGCCATAGCCACACCTACAGCTCAAGCTGTAATATCTGAAACCAAAGATATCCCCATCGTCTTTTCAGCAGCCACAGATCCAGTAGGCTCTGGATTGGTATCCAATCTTGAAAAACCCGGCGGCAATGTAACAGGTACTTCTGACCGAGTTTCTGCCAAAGATATCATGGAATTAGGAGAACAAATCACCCCCGGAATCGAAACTATCGGTGCCCTTTATAGTACAAGTGAAACTAACTCTAAGGCAGTAATTAATGACCTTAAGGCATATGCTGAAGAAAAGGGCTTAATAGTTGAAGAAGCTACTGTCACTAATACCTCGGAAGTGCTCCAGGCAGTGAACTCCCTGGTAGGTAAGGTAGATGCAATTTTTATTCCCATTGACAATGCAGTAGCCAGTGCCATGACAGCAGTAGCCCAAGCTGCCCAAAAAGCGAAAATTCCTGTTTATGTAGGTGCCGATTCCATGGTTCGGGATGGAGGATTGGCTACCTATGGTATTAACTATAAGACCCTCGGTCAAGAAACTGCCAAAATGGCTATCGAAATCCTCAAAGGAGAAAACCCCGGGGATATCCCTGTGAAATCTATGACTGATATAGAGATTTATTTGAACCAAAAAACCGCTGAAGCTATTGGAGTTCAATTTCCAGAAGAGATTTTAAGCAAAGCAGTTGAAGTTGTGGAATAACGAAATATCGGCATACCGAAACATTTAGTAATAGAACATTGGAAAAAACATTCAATACTGCGAAATAAGGGAAACAATAAACTAACGAAAAGAAATGTATAGTAATATTCGAAAGAACGTATTGAAATGCTCGAAAGAACGTATATTGATGTCTGAATGAATGTATAGTGTCATCTTGGTAGAATCGTAAAGGAGAGAAATACACCAATGAGCTTCCAAGCAATTATCGGGACATTTGAATTAGGAATAATATACGGAATTATGGCTTTAGGGGTATTCCTGTCCTTCCGGACCCTGAATATGCCGGATCTAACAGTAGATGGAAGCTTTGTTACTGGGGCTGCAGTATCTGTTGTTTTAAGTATGAGTGGCCACCCCATCTTAGGATTGATTTTGGCCTTTATTGCTGGTGGAGGAGCGGGCTGTATTACCGCTTTCCTCCACACCAAACTTAAAATCCAAGCCCTACTAGCAGGGATCCTGGCAATGCTCGCCCTTTACTCTATTAACTTAAAAATCATGAGTGGTAGAGCTAATATTGCCCTTTTAAACCAACCGACAGTCTTTAGTGAGTTTGAAAAGATAATAGGTGGAGATTATAGCAAATTGATTTTAGCTAGCTTGATCGTTTTATTCTTGATTATTATCTTTTATCTTTTCTTAAACACAAGGCTAGGTTTCCTCCTTCGGGCCACAGGGGATAATGACCAAATGGTTCGAGCCATGGGCGTGAATACAGATATGACCATCTTTGTTGGCCTAGGTATAGCTAATGCTTTCGTGGCTTTATGTGGTGCCTTATTGGCCCAATACCAATCCTATGTAGATGTTGGTATGGGGGTAGGAATGGTAGTTATCGCCCTAGCTTCAGTTATTATAGGGGAAGTGGTCTTTGGTATAAGCTCTCTAATGCGGCGACTATTTGCTGTAGTTCTAGGCTCCTGTCTTTATCGATTTTTCATTGCTATTGCTTTAGAACTAGGTTTACCTGCCGATGATTTAAAGCTTGTTTCAGCTCTTATCGTTGCCCTTGCTATATCAGCCCCCGTTCTAAAAGAACATTATAACCGTCTCAAAAGAAAGTATAGCCCCACGAAACCACCTGCCTCAAAATAAACCAGTGAAAGGAGTGACCCTTCCATGCTGAAATTAGCAGGAGTAAGTAAAACCTTTAGTATTGGCAGTATCAACGAAAAACGAGCATTGGACCGGGTGGATCTTTCACTGAAACCTGGTGAATTTGTCACAGTTATAGGTGGCAATGGAGCTGGAAAATCCACTCTTTTTAACTGCATATCAGGAATGTATGAAATTGAAGAAGGACAAATCATTCTCGACGGAATGGACATTACAAACCAACCGGAATACAAACGTTCTCGCTATATCGGCAGGGTATTTCAGGATCCTCTAAAGGGAACAGCCTTTGATATGACCATTGAGCAAAACTTGGCTATCGCCTTAGGAAAAGGACAGCCAGCAGACTTTCGCCCAGGCGTGACCAAGAAAAATATTAAGTATCTTCAAGAACGCCTGGCTTTACTGGACCTAGGATTGGAAGATCGGATGAAAGATAAAGTAGGTCTTCTATCAGGAGGACAGCGCCAAGCTTTAACCCTTTTAATGGCCACCTTAGTCAAGCCAAAGCTCCTTTTACTTGATGAGCACACAGCAGCTTTAGACCCAGCCATAGCTAAAAAAGTTATGGAGCTTACTCGCCAACTTGTGGAAAAAGAGAACCTTTCCACTTTAATGATTACCCATAATATGAAAGCATCTTTGGAATTCGGTACTCGCACCATTATGATGCACGATGGCAAGATCATCATGGACATTAAAGGGGAAGAAAGAAATACCATGACAGTAGATAAGCTCATCGCCCAATTCGAAAAACGCAGTGGCACAGCCTTAGAAAACGACCGCATGCTTTTAAGTTAAGAGGTTTCCTTAGGAAGCCTCTTTTTTGTTTCGTCCTTATCTGGAGATTCCGCCTCGGCCAAAGTGTCCACCGGACACTTTCGTGCTCTCTCCTATATAATAAGCCTCCTAAATACTGAGATCCTATAAAAAAAGCCGCAAAGTAAAGAATGAGGCAGGAAGCTTGCCTTATTTAAGATTATTGAACAAGTTTAACATTTTACCTCTTTAGCATGTTAAAGTAAAATAACCTTTGAAGAGCCTATACGGATAATACTTAAAAGAGGAAATTTACCTAGAATGATTTCCGGATAAAATAAAAGTTTAAACAGATTTGGAATAGCTAGGTAAGTAAAACAAAGCTCTTGCAAAGAAAAAGAAGGAAGCAAAGGAGAGGTATCACATGAAGAAGTTTTTAGCCACGGGATTGGCTGTGGTCTTATCAGGACTACTACTTGTAGGCTGTGGTAGTTCAGGTACAGCAGGTGAACAAAATGATCCAGGTACAGAACCCACTAATGGAGATCAAGGAGCTGTTCAAGAAAAGCTTGTTATGGGCTTAGATGACACATTTGCTCCTATGGGTTTTAGAGATGACAATGGAAATTTAGTGGGCTTTGATATTGACTTGGCCGAAAAAGTAGCAGAACGTTTAGGTACGGAAGTGGAGTTCAAACCTATCGAGTGGGCATCAAAAGAAGTGGAATTGAACACTAATAAGATCGATATGATCTGGAATGCTCTGACCATCACTGAAGAACGGAAAAAAGAGATTCTTTTTACCGAGCCTTATATGAGCAATAGACAAGTTATTGTAGTTGCTGCTGATTCAGATATTCAGACTAAAGCTGATTTAGCTGGAAAAGTTGTTGGTACTCAAGAAGGAAGCTCTAGTATTGACGCTATGAAAGCTGAAGAAGAAATCTTTAATACCTTTAAAGATGATCTAAAGACTTACCCTGATTATGTAGCAGCATTAAATGACCTGTCTGTAGGCCGTCTGGATGCCATGGTAGGGGACGAAGTAGTTAGCCGTTATTATATGAGTAAAAAACCTGGTGAGTATAGAGTTCTAGATGAAGATTTTGGTGACGAAGATTATGGTGTAGGATTCCGCTTAAGTGATACTGAACTTCGGGATCAAGTACAAGAAGCCCTCGACGAGTTGAAGGCTGAAGGAGTATTTACAGAACTCTCAGAGAAGTGGTTCGGCGAGGATATTTTCCAATAAGGTGAATTGTACAAAGGTGAATCGTACAAAGGAGAATTGAACAGCATGGATAGGCTGATGGAATTTCCATTAGCCTTTTTTCTGACATATTAGAGATATTCGATATCTTAGAGATAGTCATCGTCACACCAGATGGACCGGTGCTACCTTGTAATCGCGAAGACATTAGATGACATTATATAATAAGCAAAAGCATATTTAATATCAGGACTAGGGAGAGAACGAAAAGAAATGGACTACATTTTTAATATTCTTGATCAATTGCTAATTAGTACCCAAGATACATTTAGCTATATTTTTAGAATCCTTCCTGCCATGGTAGATGGCACAAAAGTTACCTTGATGATGTTTTTTGCAACTATTGCATTATCTCTTCCCTTAGGATTGCTTCTTTCCTTAGGAAGGATTTCTCGCTTTCGTTTACTCAACTCAGCTATCGGAGTATATATTTGGCTATTCCGTGGGACACCTTTGATGCTCCAATTGCTCTTTGTTTACTTTGGTTTGCCAATTATCCCTGTAATTGGTGAAGTCCTGGTATTAACGGCTTTTCAAGCAGCCTTGTTAGCTTTTGTTCTTAACTATGCTGCTTACTTTGCGGAAATTTTCCGAGGTGGTATCCAATCCATCGAACGGGGACAGTATGAAGGTGCCAAAGCCCTTGGCATGACTTACGCCCAAATGATGCGCCGGATTATTTTACCTCAAGTGATCAAAAGGGTATTACCACCTGTTAGTAATGAAACTATAACCTTAGTTAAGGATACCTCTCTCATATATGTTCTTGCTATGAACGATCTACTACGAACTGCTCGAGGTTTGGTTCAACGGGACTTCTCTTTGACCCCCTTTATCGTTGCAGGTGTCTTCTATCTCTTGATGACTTTTGTCTTAACGAAAATATTTGCCAGACTGGAAAAACGCTATGCAGTTTATGATGAATAACAGGTTGAGAAGAGATATTAGGTTGTATGTATTTGTCTATTAGAGGAGTATAGGTGAACATTATGAAAATGATTAGTGCGGAAAAAATCTATAAAAGTTTTGATGAATTGGAAGTCCTCAAAGGGGTTTCTCTAGATGTTGAAAAAGGGGAAGTAGTAGCGATTATCGGTCCCTCAGGCTCAGGTAAAAGTACTTTTCTTCGCTGTATGAACAGATTAGAGCTTATCGATGGAGGAAGCATTACCATTGGAGGAGATCAATTAGTAAGTACTACGAGTGATGGTAAAGTGGTTTATGTTGAAGAGGCAAAAGCTAGGATGATCTGCCGCCGGACAGGGATGGTTTTTCAGCATTTTAACTTATTCCCCCATTTAACTGTTTTAGAAAATGTTATTGAAGCACCAATGACTGTCAAAGGGATCAAAAAAGAAGAGATTATACCAGAAGCTAAAGAGCTTCTCCGGAAAGTTGGCTTAGATGATAAATTAGATAGCTATCCCTCTCGCCTTTCAGGAGGCCAAAAACAAAGGGTTGCTATTGCCCGGGCTTTAGCCATGAAGCCTGATATTATGCTTTTTGATGAACCTACTTCAGCCCTAGATCCTGAACTTACTGGTGAAGTATTGAAATCCATACGCCAATTAGCTGAAGAACATATGACTATGATAGTGGTTACTCATGAAATGGGATTTGCCCAGGATGTAGCTAACCGGGTAATCTTCATGGATAAAGGAGAAATCATCGAAGAAGGAACACCAGAGGAGGTCTTTGGTAACCCACAACATCAAAGAACTCAAGCTTTTCTCAATCATTTAAGTGCAAGATAAGATTATTTTATAAAACTTCATTTTAAACGCTATTTTAAGCCACCATTATTTAATGGATGGCTTTAATTATTGGGATTTCTATGGTAGAATAACAGAAAATTCGGAAAACAATACCGAGAGGGGTTCTAGTGGGAGTAGTTATTATCATTTTCCAAAATTAAGGGCATAAAGTACTATTAAAATAGAGAAATATCTAAATATTAAAAAGGAAAAGTACATTTTTTAGCGAATATATAATATACTTTATTTCAACTTAATCTAAATACTAAGTAAAAACTCATCTACTTAATGAAAAAGATTACTTTAACTATGGAATAAATTACATTAAACCTTCTTATTTTATATATAGACTAAATAAGAGTAATTCCTAAATGTGAATGTGAAGTCTTGGACCCTATTTTCCGTTCTAAAAAGAAGGAGTGAGTTAAGAGATGAAAAAATTACTAATCAGCTTACTTAATAATCATGTGCAAAAAATATTCATAGCTCACGCTTCTTTGATCTTATCTACTTTAGGAATTTGTTTAGGTCTTTTAGTCTTAATGATTTATTGGCTTTTACCATTAGAAGTGGCAAGCTGGGCTTGGTCAATTGTTGTGGTGGTTTTGATCATTAACGGAATTCTTCTGGGGAATTTCGTAAAAGAATTGGCTCAGAAGGGCTACACAGATGCTCTTACAGGACTACCTAATAAAGGATTTATGTATCTGCGACTTAATATCGATATGGAAAAATACGCTAGTGAGGCTAAAGAATACTCTTTAGCGATGGTTGATATCGATCGTTTTAAATCCATCAATGACACCTATGGTCATGTTGTTGGGGATAGAGTAATAAAAGAGATTGCTCGGATTTTACAAGAAAATGTTCGTTCTACTGATCAAGTTATACGTTGGGGTGGGGAAGAGTTTGCAATTCTCCTTCCGGAAACCAGTGAAGAAGGTGCTGCCAATCTTATTGAGAGGATCCGTAAGCTTATAGAGAACCATGACTTCGGTCCCGAGATTGATCGAAAGATCACTATTAGTGCCGGTGTGGTTTCTTATAAAAATCTCCTACAAGAAATAAAGAGAGAAAAACATTTAACAAACAAGACCGATCTAATTGTAATTTTCTCTGATCGAGCTCTATATGAAGCAAAGAAAACTCGCAATACAGTGTCTTGTTTCAGTCAGCTTAAATCTGCATAAAGGTATGAGGAGTGGCGAATAAGTACTTGTTAAGCTATTGTCCAAGAGGGCTTTTTAGCTTAAGTACTTATTGGCCATTTTTTTATTTAAAAATGCAGTGTGCAAATAATCACACTTGTAACTCGCTAAGGTCACAGTATCTAGGCTTTCCTTGAGGTATCATAAATTTAGAGTTCGTAAGAACATTGTCGTATGATTTGGTGAAGCACCTTAAAATTTATAAAAGGGAGGATTCAAACGATGAGTATGTTCTGTTATCAATGTCAAGAAACAGCCAAAGGTACTGGTTGTACCAAAGTAGGGGTATGTGGTAAAAAACCTGAAGTTTCCAACTTACAAGATCTCTTGATCTATGTCATGAAAGGTATTGCTATTTGCAGCCTACAAGCCCGCCAGTTGGGTGTTGTCCGTCAGGATGCTGACAAATTTGTTATGGAAGGTCTTTTCGCTACCATTACCAACGCTAACTTTGATAAAGAGCGTTTTGTAGCCTTGATTCGTGAAGGGTTAGCCCTCCGTGAAAACATTAAAGAAGATATCGTAAAAGCTGGAGGTCAGCTACCTGAGAACTTACATGACTCTGCTACCTGGACTACAGACTCTGTAGACGAAATGGAAGAAAAAGCAGCCCAAGTGGGAATTTTGGCAACTGAAAATGAAGATGTTCGCTCCCTCCGTGAACTTTTAACCTATGGTTTAAAAGGGATGGCAGCTTACGCAGAACATGCTTTTATCCTTGGCTACGAAGACAAAACTATCTTTGATTTTATGATGAAAGCCTTAGCAGCTACCACTGATGACAGTCTCGGCGTTGAGCAGTTAATTCCTCTTGTATTAGAAGCTGGTAAATACGGTGTAGATGTAATGGCTCTCTTAGATAAAGCTAATACTACAACTTACGGTCATCCTGAAGTGACTAAAGTAAATATCGGTGTTCGTAATAACCCCGCTATTCTGATCAGTGGTCACGACTTGAAAGACCTTGAAGAACTCCTTGAGCAAACTGCTGGCACTGGTGTAGATGTTTACACCCATGGTGAAATGCTCCCAGCTCACTACTATCCAGCCTTCAAGAAATACGATCATTTCGTCGGAAACTATGGTAATGCATGGTGGAAACAAGATAAAGAATTTGATTCCTTTAACGGTCCAATCCTACTTACCACTAACTGCCTAGTTCCACCTAAAGCATCTTACAAAGATCGTCTCTTTACCACAAACGTAGTAGGCTTTGAAGGTATCAAGCATATTCCTGATAGGGAAGAAGGTAAAGCTAAAGATTTCTCCGAAATCATCGAATTAGCTAAAACCTTACCTGCTCCAACTGAAATCGAAACTGGCGAGATTGTTGGCGGTTTCGCTCATAACCAAATCTTTGCTGTAGCTGATAAAGTTGTTGAAGCAGTAAAATCTGGAGCTCTCAAACGCTTCTTCGTAATGGCCGGTTGTGACGGAAGAATGAAGAGCCGTGACTATTATGCTGAGTTCGCTCAAGCACTTCCCCAGGATACTGTTATCCTCACAGCAGGATGTGCTAAATATAAATACAACAAATTAGACTTAGGCGATATTGGCGGTATCCCTAGAGTATTAGATGCTGGCCAATGTAACGACTCCTACTCCTTAGCAGTAGTTGCTCTGAAACTCAAAGAGATCTTTGGTGTTGAAGATGTTAACGAACTACCCATCTCTTACAATATTGCTTGGTATGAGCAAAAAGCTGTTATCGTACTCTTAGCTCTCCTCCATTTAGGAGTGAAAAACATCCACTTAGGACCCACCTTGCCTGGATTCCTCTCACCAAATGTTGTTAATGTATTGGTAGAGAACTTCGGAATTGGTGGCATCACAAACGTAGAAGACGACCTCAAAATGTTCATGGGTGCCTAAGGCCTAAACTTTCTTCTCTCTCCTTAAACTTAATATATATACCCTAATAAAAAGCAGGAAGCTAAGCACTTCCTGCTTTTTTTGCGTTGCAAAGTATGCCACGTGTGCCACGGGGACAGGTGTGCCACGGGGACAGGTCAAATGGCACGCTTGTGTGCCATGGGTGTGCCACGGGGACAGGTCAAATGGCACGCTTGTGATGCAATTAACGATTAACGTAGGAACGTCATAACATAGGGGGAAATTTTAATGCGACTAAAACTGACTAATTACGTAAGCATATTGCTAGTTATTGTATTATAATGGAATAAATGCTACAATTTACCCGAGGTGGTGTAAATGCCAAGAAAACCAAGAGAAAAGAGTCCCATGGGTATCTACCACGTCATTATGCGTGGGGTAAATCGCCAAATAATTTTTAAAGATAAGGAAGATCGTACTATTTTTCTCGACAAAATGTTTAGATTTGGAGAAAAGGGCGAGTACAAAATATTTGCATACTGTCTTATGGATAACCATATCCACCTTTTGTTACAGGAGCAAGAAGAATCCCTTAGTACTTCTATTAAGCGAATTTGTTCCAGTTATGTACGCTGGTATAACAAAAAGTACGAACGGATAGGGCACCTTTTTCAAGAAAGGTTTCGCAGTGAAGTAGTAGATAACGAACGTTATTTTTTGACAGTATTGCGTTATATCCACCAAAACCCTATTAAGGCTCAGATAATAACAAATATCGACGAATATCCCTGGAGCAGCTATCATCAATACTTAAAAGACAGCCTTCATATAGATAGCCATAATATAGATAAGAAATTTGTTCTTACTCTATTTTCTAGTGAGAGAAAAAATGCACTTAAGAGCTTTCGCGAATTTCACCAAGAAATAAATGATGACAACTGCCTAGAAATTGAAGAACCACAAAAAAGTGATGAAACTGTCAAAGAAATAATTAAAGCAAGATTCGGTATCGAACCATCAAGTGTAAAAGAAGAAGAAAAAAGCCAACAAATTGCTATTGTTTCTGAATTAAAAACCATTGGTGGGGTAAGTAAACGTCAAATTTCCAGGGTCACTGGTTTATCGCGTAGAATTGTTGATCGTGTATAAAAATAAATATATGAGAATACAAAACGACTGAGTGCAGAGTATGCATCAGTCGTTGTTGTTTGTGATAAGTTAAACCTATGCAGAACATTTAGAGATATATGTGTCATTAGAATATCAAATCCAGCGTGCCAGATAACCTGTCCCCTTGGCTCACTTTCCTTGGAAGTTAGGTTCTCTTCTTTCAAAAAGGGAAGAGATAGCTTCTTGCTTATCTTCAGTTCCTATACAGAAAGTTGAGCCTGCTTCTTCAAACCATAGCCCCGCCTCTAAAGGAGCATCTACAGCTAAATTGACGGCCTTTTTAGCAAAGCGGATAGCATAAGGTGGCATCTTGGCGATTTTCTCAGCCATGGAGAAAGCTTCCTTCATAAGGTCTTCTGGTTCTACTACCAAATCTACTAAACCAATTCGAGAAGCTTCTTGGGCATCTATTCTATCGGCGGTAAAGATAAGCCTTTTGGCTTGGCTAGGTCCTACGACTTTGGTCAAACGTTGGGTACCTCCCATATCAGGATTTAGTCCGATCCGAACTTCGTTAATTGAGAAAGTGGAGTTACTAGAGGCAATTCGAATATCTCCACAGAGAGCGAGTTCAAGACCACTACCAACGGTCATACCGTTAATAACCATGATTACAGGTTTAATAAAACGATCCCAACGGGTGTTGATACCTTGATAAATTGGGAGATCGCGGGAGATAAAATGGGGGGTTAATTTGTTTATAAGTTCTAAATCAGCTCCGGCACAGAAAAACTTATCCCCTGCTCCTGTAAAAATTACTACCCGAATATCATCATCCATATGAAGGTCATCTTGAATTTTCGCCATTTCATTATAAGTATCTAAGGTCCAAGAATTTCCCTTTTGGGGTCGATTAAGAGTAATAATAGCAATATGATCTTTCTTTTCAACTAAAAAATCTTGATAACTCATTTCTACACTCCTCGTAATATGTTTCTATCTATTTTTTATAAAACAATTTTTATTGAACTACAGAATATTCACCTGTGTTCGTGACTCCTATGACCCTAATTACTCTAATGCTCCACAACTAGCTCATAGGGGCAAGAACCATTCCCATATCTAGGAGTGTGCCAACTAAAGGGGTGTGCCAACTAGCCTGCCCTCATGGCACACATAGGGGCAAGAATCATTCCGATATCTAGGAGTGTGCCAACTAAAGGAGTGTGCCATTTGACCTGTCCCCGTGGC
>JAAZLD010000097.1 GCA_012799495.1 Desulfitobacterium sp.
GCTAGAACAGTGGGCTCATTTGCGACCGGAAAAGAGGGCTACTTATGTATTTGGTTTTAACCGCTTCTGCAGGCATTTTCCTAGTCCTTTAGATAAAGAAACAGTATAATAGCCACAAATTAAGAAGCCTTTAGAGGCTTCTTTGTTTGTGGCTTTATTAAATTTTAAATCCTCTAATTTGGTTTAGTTATTTTCTTTTTCTACCATAGCCAAATAATTCTCAAAAGCAGATTCCAAACTAGGATTAATAATACCTTGGTATTTTGATTCATGATTCAGAATTACTAAACCAGGATGTTTTCCTTGAATTTCAATTTGAACGGATGAAAGCTCAATAGCTTCTTTTTTTCCGTCAATAACAAGCTCAAAGGACTTAGTTTCTGTAAAGAAAGCCTCTAAAAGAATTGTTGGATAATTATTTAGTTCTTCCTCTGTTAACATTTCTGATTGAGGACTATTCGGAGTCTCAATAGATTGAAGACGATTCGTAGTTTCATTAGGTTGAAGACTTATCTGAGCTTCATTAGGGTGTATAGTTTGAAGATCTCCTAAAACTAAAGAAGCTTCAAGAAAAAGTTGTTGCAGTACAGCTGAATTAGAATTCCAAGTAAACTCTATGGGCCAGGTATTTATTTCTTCTTCATTTGTTATAACTACTACTTGGTAGTGGCTTTCTTTACTTAAAAAGGGTCTTTCTGCACACCCGCTACTGAAAAGGAATATGAGCAAAATGCAAAAACAAAAAACGAAACGGGCTTTTCGCAAGTAATTTCTCCTCCTACCCTTATAAGATTCGTATTTTGGCAAACTAGTTTTATAATAACATGATAATATATAGATAGTCCATTATATGGTTTCACTCGAGGGTGTTTAAACACCCCCCTTTCTCCCCCATTCCTTTATCAGATAAGTATATAAAATAACCTAAGAAAGAGGCTTACTATGTACGGAAAAAAGTTGGTTGTTTTAGACCTGGAAACTACAGGGTTTGATGTATATAATGATAGAATTATTGAATTTGCCGCTCTATGTATTCAGGAAGATAATGAGCCAGAAGTACTAAACTTTTTGTGTTCTCCTGGCCAACCTGTTTCTGGGCGCATCTTGAGACTGACAGGAATTACCCAAGAAGAATTAGATCAGGCTCAGCCTATTCAGGAATATAGGGAAGAAATCCTAACCTTTCTACAGGATGCTGTGTTAGTTGGTCATAATGTAGATTTCGACTTGGGATTTCTCCAATCTTCTTTAAATATCCATTTTCCAAATCAAGTTTGGGATACTTTGGAAATTACGAGGATTCTATTTCCTAATCTTCCAAAGTATCGATTAAGTGATCTAATAAGATTTCTTGGTCTGGATCCTATCGAAAGAAGCCATAGAGCATTACCAGATGTTCAAGCTACTTGGGATCTACTTCAAAAATGTTGGGAAAAGGGATTAGACTTAGATCTGAGTTTTTATCAAAAAGCACTGCCATTGCTAGTTTCTTCAAAGTCCTTAAGCTTTTTTCAAAGTCTGGAGAAAGAAATCAAGAGAAAATTCCCGGAACGTCTTATCGCCACAGATTTGATTATTAACAATGATATGGGAATTTTTGAACAAATCCAGGAGGAACAAGATGAGGAGATTCCCACTTCTTTTTCCTGGATTGAGGAGTGTTTTTCTAAGGGAGGAATACTGGAAAGGAAACTCAAGGGGTATGAGAGTAGATTAGGTCAGGTAAAAATGGCTAAGGCAGTAGGAGAAGCCTTGATGAATTCTACCCATTTAGTTTCAGAGGCGGGAACGGGGACAGGTAAATCCTATGCCTATCTGATTCCTAGTCTTTGGTGGTCCAAAAAAACTGGCAAAAAGGTAGTAGTTGCTACTCATACTATTCCTTTGCAAGAGCAGTTGTTTAAGAAGGATTTGCCAATACTGGCAGAATTATTACCTTTTTCCTTCCGTGGAGAAATTCTTAAAGGTAAGGGGAATTATCTCTGTCTAAAAAAATGGTTATCTTTTCACAATAACTCTTCTGAACTAGAGCTCGAAGCTAGACTTGCGATCTTAAGTGTACTGGTTTGGTTAAGAGAAACTACGGTGGGAGATTGGCAGGAAATAGCCCAAATACCCTACTTAGATAAAATCTGGGGGGAGATCAATGCCGAGGAGGAGAATTGTCTTCCAGGGAAATGCTCTCAGGCTAACCGTTGTTTTATGTTGCGAGCACGTAAGAAAGCAGAGTCTGCGGATCTTATAATTGTGAACCATTCTTTGCTTTTCTCAGATATCAAAACAGAGAGAAATATTCTACCAGATTATCACCAATTAATAATCGATGAAGCACATCATCTCCACCAAGCAGCTCTTCAGCAGCTAGGAAATGAAATAAGCCTAGAAGAAATTACTCAGACCCTCAACCTTTTAAGCCGACCTTTAGCTGGCAGCTTTTATGGTAATATCAAAGTCCGAACTCAATTCTGGGAGCAGACATTGCCCCTTCAAATCTGGGAAGAATTCCGGAGAAAACTAGAAGAAATACCTGAAGCTTCTGGTGAACTGCAAAAACAGGCCGTAGAGGTTTTTTCTAGTTTCGAACAGATCTTAGGAAAGGAAATATCTTTACGACTAACCCCTCAGTTGAGGGATGAAGATTGGTGGGAGACCTTGGAGGTGCAAATAGAAAACCTTCAAGGACGACTAAGTAATATTATTAGAATCCTCAAGGAACTCTATAACCTTGTAGCTAATTTAGATGATGAGGAATCCCAAAGTCTTGGCCAAGAAATAGGGGGTCGAGTGCGCAAACTTGAAGAAATTAAAGAGTGCTTTACCCTTGCTTGGCAACTTGACCAGCCAACAAGGGTGAGTTGGTTAGAAAATACTAGACGACGATTGGTCTTAAAAACAGCTCCGGTAGATGTAAGTGATATTCTTAGGGAAAACCTGTTTAAACCTTTGGATAGCGTAATCCTCACCTCTGCAACCCTTAGCATCTCTAATTCTTTTGAGCACTTCTTAGAAAAGATTGGCTTGAGTGAAAATGTCTCCACTTTAATTGTTGAATCACCCTTTGCATATGAAGAACAGATGCAGCTTGTGGTGGTTCAGGACCTTGTTAATGAAAACTATCGGGACCTTTTTGATCCTGAAGAAGTAGCGGAGTTTATTTTTGCCGTTGGGGAGCGAATGGAAGGGAGAACTATGGTTCTACTTACTTCCCATCGTTTTTTACGGGAGATCTATTTGCCTTTAAGTGAACGGTTAGCTGAATCAGATTTAGATCTTTTAGCCCAGGGAATTGACGGTGGTAGACAAGCCTTATTGGAATCCTTCCGCCAAAATCCGAAAAGTATTCTCCTAGGTGCAAATAGTTTTTGGGAGGGTATCGATATACCAGGTGAAGAACTTTCCTGTGTTATTTTGCTAAAGCTACCCTTTGGTCCTCCTAGTCAGCCTTTAACCGCTGCCCGGTCAGAATACTTAGAGGCTCAAGGTAAAAACTCCTTTTACGAACTTCTTTTACCAGAAGCGGTGATTCGGTTTAAACAGGGAGTTGGACGCCTTATTAGATCTAAAACTGATCGAGGTCTAGTAATAATATGTGATAACCGGGTAGCCAAAAAACGCTATGGAAGAATGTTTTTAAACTCTTTGCCTTTAAAAACCCATATTCGCACAACCCAAGAACAAATTATCGATAAAATAGCCCTATGGATTGACGAAGAAAGGGAGAAGGAATTTCTTTAATTTTCTCCTAAAAGATGTTAGAATTTTTAAGAGTGGTTAGGAGATACAGAGTTGGGAGTGTGAAGTTCCGTGACTGGTAAGTCCATGAAGGTAGAGATGATACCAAGTATTATTACATTAGCAAATCTTTTCTTTGGATTCTTAGCTATTATCTGGACAATAAATGGTGATTATCAAGTAGCAGCAATTTTTATACTTTTATCTGTCCTTATGGATGGAATGGACGGTAAAGTAGCTCGGAGACTGGCTGTGACTTCGGAATTTGGTCGGGAATTGGACTCATTATGTGATGTTGTTTCTTTTGGTATTGCTCCCGCTGTGTTGACTTACAAGGTATTACTAGAGACTAATATGGGGGTATGGGGTATGCTTTTAGCGGCAGCTTTTGCCCTTTGTGGAGCGGTACGCTTGGCCAGGTTCAATGTAATGAAAATCTCCACTCATTTTATGGGTGTTCCCATAACTGTAGCTGGTGGTTTGATGGCATTTTTGGTACTTTTTCATAATAATATTCCTTGGTTTGTCTATCCTGTGGTTATGGTATTGCTCTCGATTCTAATGGTATCTACTATTAAGGTCCCTAAATTGGGGAAATAATAAGTGAATCAGATTACAGTTAGCTATAAAGTAGAAAGCGTCTATAAGTTAGAAAATTGATTATGGAAAATAAAGCATAAGGTCAAAGTTCAAGATAAAAGTACAAAGATTAAATTCTTTGTGCTTTTTCTTTTTCAATCTTTTGCACCGATTATATAAATATTGCATATAGTATGGCACGGAAATACTGTGTGGAGGGAAGGGAAAGCAATGGATAGTCAACAAGTAAATTGGGCAAATGTGGGTATGAGAATGGTCCAGGGTTTAACTACAGTTATTGATGCTATTAGGCAACTAGATGCTCAAGAAGCTTCTTTAGTTATGAGATTATTAGGTAAGACATGTATGAAAACTATGCCTGAGGGGGTTGGTCATCAATTTGGTATCGCCTTAGTTGAAACCAGTGCCCAATTAGCTATGAGGGAAAAGCTAGTTGTGGAAGATGTTCTCAGAATTATTAGTTCTATAATCGGTCGCCTATATTTTACAGCCAACACCGAAGAAGAAAAACTCTTAGTTGCCCAATTAGAAGAGGCAGTTAAGAATTATCAAGTTATGTTATAAAGTTTTTCAGTAATTCAAATATATATTTAACAACTTATTATTAAATAATGAGGAAAGAGGTGATAGGGAATGAAAGTTTATTATTTTCGCTTACCAGAGTTTGTTCTTAATTTTTTGAGAAAAGTTATTAAATAGGGCAAAAGAAAAATACTTAAACCATGGCATGAAATGCCATTCCCTCCATAAGATATAGTATAGAGACAAGCAAGGAGGGAAAAATATGGCGGGCAGTAGATATGTCTGGTTATTAGGAATTACTCTTTTGTGTATGGCTGGAATAATAGCCTGGAAATCTCCTCAGGCGGTTATGGTTGCTTTAACGGAGCCGGTCTATGCTGATTCCTCTCAAGCTTCTATTCAGCGTTTCTGGGGATATTTAGATACTAGGCAATTGGACTTAGCGGAAAAAATGTTAGCTCCAGAGCTTCAACCGTTAGGTAAACATGAATATGAGGTTTGGCAAAAACGCGTCTTGAATAACCCTTTACTCAGTTTAAGAAAGGTGGAATTTCTAAAGACTGACAACCCTCATGAAAATTGTAACCTTAGTATGGTAAATGTGGAATGGACCTCCTCTCATAAGGAGAAAATAGTTGAAACATATATTATAGAAACACTTCCAACTGAAGAAGGTTGGAAAATTATCCAAATTCAAAAAGCAAATAATCACCCTTTAGCATAAGATGGCGCGAAATGCGCCTTTTTTGTTTAAAGGGGCTTTTTTGTTTTAACGGGTATAATTCTACCTAAAATAGCTTAAACTTGAAGAAAGACTCATGGTATTTTCAAAAATTGTTGTAAATAACACACTAAGAAGTGCTATAGGTCACAATGAATTATAATTTTATCTGGTACAATAATGCTAGAAGAAGTTAATGGTACAAAAAACCAGAAGAATCTTTTCTGGTCTAATAATGTAAATTATTAAGGAGGAAATAAACATGTCAGATAAAAAGAAGGAAAATATTGAATTAGAATGCTCCCATTGTGCAACTGTCAGCGAACTTACTCCCGTGGTTACTTATGTCCATCAAGGGGAAGAAAAGTATTGCTGTGTACGCTGTCTTCCTGCATTGATTCATGGGTAATCTTGAGGTGGAAAAAATGAAATTTACACTAGATATGAAGCTTAAGGATATCATGGCTGCTAATCCCAAAACAGTCGAAGTTATGCAGGAACTGGGACTGAATTGTTTGGGATGCCCCTTCTCTGTAAATGAGACTCTTCTTAATGCGGCACAAATGCACAAATTAGATCCTCAGATGCTTCTGGAAAAGGTAAATAGTGTTGAGCAAGGGGAAATGTCTGAAGAAGCTAAAGCAAAGGCTCAACCAAAGGGTGCAATTTTGCAAATGGATAAGAAAACATATGCCATAGCACCTCATATTCCAGCTGGTGTAGCAACTCCGGAAATCTTACGTAAAATTGCAGATGTAGCTGAGAAATATGAAGCTGCGGCGATTAAAGTTACCTCAGCTCAGCGAATTGCCATTGTAGGGTTACAACCTGAAGATGTTAATAAAGCATGGGATGATCTAGGAATGGATCCTGGTCATGCAGTAGGTCTTTGTGTACGTAGCGTAAAAGTGTGCCCTGGCTCCACGTTTTGTAAGCGAGGCCTTCAGGAAACCTTAGATATTGGTATGAAGATCGATAAACGCTACCATGGCATGGATCTACCTGCCAAATTCAAAATGGGAATTGCAGGGTGCCCAAATAAATGCACAGACGCTATGAATGTGGATTTGGGAGTCATGGGTACCAGTAAAGGTTACCATGTCTATGTAGGAGGTAATGGGGGAGTTAAACCGCGTAGGGGAGACCTTCTAATAGAAAATCTCCAAACTGAACAGTTAATTCCTGTTATTGACTCAGTAATGGATTATTTTAAAAAGACAGCCAAACCTCAAGAAAGAATCGGTCGTTTAATCGATCGTCTTGGATTAGATGAATTACGGGAAGTAGCTCAAGAGGCTGCTAATTCTTAAAATATGGAATATATTATAGAAAATATTATGGAAAATGGGGCGTATCACAGGATACGCCCCATTTTTTCGCCTTTAATCAAATATTTAAAGAGTCAATACGAAGTATTATTCAAGGTGTATTGCATCTACAGGACAAGAATCTGCTGCTTCTTGAGCACCTTCTTCATGTTCACTTGGAACAGGATCAACATATGCCTCCGCCAATCCTTCATCATTCATGCGAAATACTTCCGGACAAATGGATGCACAAGCACCACAACCAATACAGTTTTCATCCACATATGCCTTCATTTGTATAGCACCCCCTTTGAACATTTCAACCTAAATGTGCCCTTTTTCGAGGGCAGTTATACATGGACAGAGCCAGCAGGATGGAGAAAATTTACTTTATATAAAATAGGAGTGGGAAAATAGATTATTATTCTTGTGAATTCGAGCATAACTCTCTTGACTTGACTGAACTGGGGAAAAATGGGATTATTTTACGATTCTTTCATTTTGTATTATTCTCTGACTAAAGCCTTGAAATATAAGGGTTTTATGGAGTTTATATAGATTTGTCAGTGTTACTTATTTTTTACGATTTCGACATATCCGCTGAAGTATAATATAGACACCGGCAAGAATCTTAAAGGTAATTGACAGCAGAGAGAGAATAAAAGACCGGAAAAAATAATAAGGTAGGATGATAGCGGATATGGGTAAAAAGATCAAAATTGTCGTGGCAGATGATAATCGTAGTTTGTGCCAAATGTTGGAGGATTTTCTTCATAGCCAAGAAGACCTAGAGGTGGTAGGGGTAGCTTATAACGGTTTAGAAGCCTGGGAAATGGTTCAAGGCCAAGAGCCAGATCTCCTAATAATTGATTTAGTAATGCCTAGTTTGGACGGTTTAGGAGTAATAGAGAAAATAAATAGTCAAACCACAGGAATACGCCCCAAAATCATTATGCTAACGGCCTTTGGCCAAGAATCCTTAACACATCAAGCCATGGTATTAGGGGTTGACTATTTTATCTTAAAGCCCTTCGATTTAGAAATACTAGGTAAACGAATCCGTAGCCTTACCCAAGATATCAATACAGTATCTTCTTCTCCCATGTCTTCTACTACAAATGCAGTAACAAATGCAGGGACTACTATCAATCTTGGTGCAGAAGTAACTAATATGATGCATCAAATTGGCATTCCAGCTCATGTTAAAGGATATCAATACATAAGGGATGCAATATTGATGGTCGTAGAAGATGTGTCCTTTTTAGGGGCGGTTACAAAAGAACTCTATCCAGCTATTGCCAAGAAATATAATACCGCTCCTAGCCGTGTAGAGCGGGGAATAAGGCATGCTATAGAATTGGCTTGGGAGCGAGGTCATATAGAAACATTAAAAAGGATTTTCGGTTATTCCTTAAACATTGAACGGCAAAAACCTACGAATTCAGAGTTTGTGGCACTATTAGCTGATAAACTTCGGGTTATGAGTAAAGTTAGCTAGTCTTTTGCCCAACTACTCACATGCTCATTGTTCTGATGGACTTATAAAATAATCAAACTAAAAGCTAATTAACTTTGTTATGTAAAAAACCTTTCTTTTCATGCTAAACGGCATTAAAAGAAGGTTTTTTATGCATTAATTCAAGTTGTGAAAGAATTGCACCCTAAAGAAAAAGGAGTTATTGATTCTTAGGAGAATATATGAGTAGCAAAAAATAAGGACCTTTTTGGGCTTAATTGATAGAAAATAGGATTTAGTGGAGGTTTTTTTGTGAAAAAGGTAATAGCTATAGTATTATGCTTAATTTTGTTAACAGCTTGCGGGACGATAGAAAAACCAGAAATTATAGATGTAGCAAATCATGTAACAAAAAAACCGAGTCATCTATTGCTTTTTAAAAAAGCGGCAATTGGAAATGTCTTAACAATATGCAGAGGATTTGATGACTTCTTTTATTTAGTTACTCTTGAAGGGGTTTTTGAAAAGCATAGAGAGATCACTAAAACAAAGGAACCAGATGAAGTAGGAATAACTTGGGATGAGGAAAGTTACGGTAGGATTGTAAATATAGTTGTAATGCCAGAGGGTATTACAGTCTTTGCCAATATAGAAGGGAATTCAAAAGGAAGAATATATCATATGGTAGACCTAAACAGCCAGCCTGAGTTAGTATATGAATCAAAAGGAAAAAACCCATCATTCTTTGTTAATGAGTTTGGGATTAAATCATATTATAATGGTTTGGGGTCATATATTCTGGCCGGTGTTTATGGTAGAGGTCCTGAAGCAAGGGATTTACTTTTATCTAAAGACGGTGGAAAAACTTTTGAAGTTATAAAGAAAACACGTAACAACTTGGAAGTTAAAAATTCCCATTGGCATGATGTAGCTTTCGATATTTACCACGGCTTCTTATGGGCCTCAGAAGGAGATGGTACTACAAATAGTGGAGTTCATTTTTCAGATGATTTAGGAGAAACATGGCGAACACTAACTAACTTAAGTCAACCCACGGCTATATTGCCATTTCCTGATAGGGTGGTATTTGGGAGAGATGATGGGAAAGCAGGTTTAAGTTATTTTGAAAAACCTTTGTTGGTTGAGGATTATGAGAGTATAAAAGATAACTCATATAATATTCTAAGGGAATTTATGCCATCCATCGATGGATATAGTTACTATGGTCGAACGCCGATAGTAAAAGGTAACGAAGCATATTTAACTTTCACTTTATACCCCGAAAACAAGACCGCATTGATAATCGCTACTGGGGACTTCGGTAAATCGTGGCATTTTGTTTTTATGGGCCATAAAAGTGAAGGTTCAGATAGAAAAAGAATAACTATGCTGGTGGATATTGACGATAATTATGTATACGCTCGTTCCCATAGTACAGTGTACTTTGCCGAGAAACCAGAATGGTTATAATTATGCATTATAATAAGTTGGTTTTAGAGAATGCTTATAAGAATCTTGATAAGAAATGAGGTAACTTTTTGATAATACCTTTCCAATGCTTTAACAAGCGTGGAGAAAGGTATTTTATTTTTTATAATAATCGACATTTTTCTCGACTTCCAGAAATAGTTTTCTAATATTGATATAACTAGACTTGACTCCTCTTTTTGAGAGGTGTAAAATTTAACTCGTATGTCGCTAAATGTCGATTATTATACTTTAAAAAAATAAGGAAATTATTACTATGGAGGTAAATGGGAGATGGCACAGTACCTTGTTAAAAGGGTGTTGCTGGCAATAGTAACTATTTGGCTTGTAGCAACCCTAACGTTTTCACTTATGCATTTAGTCCCGGGGGGACCTTTTTTAGCTGAGAAGTCACCTTCTGCTGCTACGCTACAGGCTTTAGAAGAGAAATATGGCTTGGATAAACCTGTAATTGTTCAATATAAGAACTATATAGTTAATCTGATCCAGGGAGATATGGGAGAATCTATTAAACAGCGAGGTAGAACTGTGTCAGATCTCATATTTACTGGTTTTAAGGTTTCTGCTCGTGTAGGTGGTATAGCTATTTTAGTAGCTGTGTCTATTGGTATCCCCTTAGGGTGTATTGCAGCTTTGAATAGAGGAAAATGGCTGGATAATGTTATTGTTCTAATATCCACGTGTGGGGTCGCTGTACCGGGATTCGTTGTGGGTACGGTCCTGATGATAATATTTAGTGTGAAATTAAACCTCTTGCCAACTTATGGACTTTCATCCTGGAAGCACTATATTATGCCTGTTATGTCTTTAGCATTTTATCCTACAGCCTATATTTCCAGGCTGATGCGTTCTAGTATGTTAGAAGTAATGGGACAAGATTATATGAGAACGGCTAGAAGTAAAGGTCTTCCTCAGTGGAAAATGCTTTTCAAGCATGCTCTCAGAAATGCCGTTCTACCTGTAATCACTTACCTTGGTCCTTTATTAGCCTATACTTTAACCGGAAGTTTCGTAGTGGAGAAAATATTCACTATTCCGGGATTAGGGAATGCTTTTATTAGCTCTATTACCGGTAGGGATTATACAATGATTATGGGAACGACAATCTTCCTTGCTTCATTAGTCATTTTAATGAACTTGATTGTAGATATTGCCTACAAAGTTATTGATCCTAGGATCAAATTGAAGTAAGGAGGATGAGTAAACATGGAAAAGAAGAACAAACTAAGCTTACAGCTAGATGTTTCTGACTTCCTACCTGCTGATGAGAGTGAGAAACAAAGTCTGGTAGTTATGCGGGAAAGTGTGAGCTTCTGGCGTGACGGTGTTCGTCGTTTTAAGAAAAATAAAATCGCTATGACAAGTCTCATAGTTATTATATTTATTATGTTTTTTGCCTTTGTAATGCCTGGAATTTATCCGTATTCTTATGAACAACAAATTCGGGGTAGTGAAAACCTTGCACCTATGGAGTATTCAGAAAAAGAACTTGCTTTAATAGAAGCAGGTGAAGATGTCTTTCCACATATTTTGGGAACAGACTCTTTGGGTCGGGATACTATGGTACGCCTAATGTATGGTAGCAGAATTTCCTTACTTGTTGGTATTGTGGCAAGTGTCTTAGTTTTGATTATCGGCTCCTTGTACGGAACGATAGCAGGCTACTTTGGCGGTAGAGTAGATATGATAATGATGCGGATTGTAGATATTATCTACACTGTACCGGATATTCTCATTATTATTTTGTTGATGGTAACTTTAAAATACCCCTTGCAGAGTCTAGCAGCGAATGTGCCGGGCTTTGCCTGGATTGATACAATCGGGGTCGGTTTAATCTGTATTTTTATTGTTTTCTCTTTGTTATATTGGGTCGGTATGGCACGTATTGTTCGTAGTCAGATCTTGACTGTAAAGGAAATGGAGTATGTAACTGCAGCTAAAGCTTTGGGTTCTAGTCATCCCAAAATCATTAGAAAGCATTTATTGCCTAATGTAATGGGTACTTTAATTGTTACAACTACACTCCAAATTCCTTCCGCTATGTTTACAGAAAGCTTCTTGAGCTTTATCGGTATCGGTGTTTCTGCTCCTATGCCCAGCCTTGGCTCCATGACTGCCCTTGCTATTGATGGGGTTTATTCCTATCCTTATCGGTTATTGGCGCCAGCGTTGATGATCAGCTTGATCATCTTCTCATTCAATCTTTTGGGTGATGGGCTACGTGATGCCTTTGACCCCAAATTGAAGGATTGAGGTGAGAAATAATGAGCAAAGTTTTACTAGATATGAAAAATGTTCGCGTTTCCTTCTTTACCCCTGCTGGGGAAGTTAAAGCGGTGAATGATATTTCCTTCCAACTAAAAGAAGGGGATGTTTTAGGGATTGTAGGGGAAAGTGGTAGCGGTAAGAGTGTCACTGCCTACTCCATTATGGGTCTTTTGGCTACTGGTGGTCGTGTGGTAGGTGGTACTATCGACTTTAACGGTCACCGCATCAATGAAATGACGGAAAAAGAATTGCGTAAAATTCGGGGTAATGAAGTCAGTATCATTTTCCAAGACCCTATGACAAGTTTAAACCCCGTCTATACTATTGGTAATCAAATATGTGAAGTGATTATTCAGCATACAGATAAAACTCGTAAAGAGGCTATGGAGAGAGCTGAGGAATTATTATCTTTAGTTGGGATTAACGAGCCTAAAAAGAGGTTAAAGCAATACCCTCATGAACTTTCTGGGGGTATGCGACAAAGAGTAATGATCGCAATAGCTCTTGCTTGCGAGCCTAAGCTTTTAATAGCTGATGAACCAACTACAGCATTGGACGTTACAATTCAAGCCCAAATTCTTGAGCTAATGAATGATTTAAAAGAAAAAATAGGTATGTCTATTATTATGATTACCCACGATTTAGGTGTTGTAGCAAGTATGTGCCAAAAAATTGTGGTCATGTATGCTGGGAAAATTGTCGAATATGGTAGCGTGGATGATATTTTTTATAATCCACAACATGAATATACAAAAGGACTTTTACGGAGTATTCCTAAACTTGATGATAAAGAACACAAAAAACTTGTTCCAATTGAAGGTAGCCCTGTTGATATGCTTAATCCACCAGCAGGTTGTCCATTTGCACCTCGCTGTGAGAGCTGTATGAAGATCTGCCTCCGTGAAATGCCTGAATACACGGCCATCTCAGATGACCATTACAGTGCTTGCTGGCTGCTTCAGAAAAAAGAGTTTGAAGGAGGCAGTGGGAAAAATGAGTAATCTAATTGAAATTCAAAACTTAAAACAGTATTTTCCTGCTGGTGGTTCTATATTAAAGCCACAATATGTAAAAGCTGTTGATGATGTAAGTTTTGCAATCAAGCGAGGAGAAACCTTAGGTCTAGTAGGAGAAAGTGGATGCGGGAAGACCACTGTAGGTCGGACTATTCTACGTTTATATGAGCCTACCGCTGGGAAGATAATTTATGATGGTAAAGATATTACCAATGTGGATATGCTTCCTTATCGACGGAAAATGCAAATTGTTTTCCAAGATCCTTATGCTAGCCTTGATCCGCGGATGACGGTAGTGGATATTGTAGGAGAAGCTATTGACCTTCATAAATTAGCTTCTTCTAAAGCCGAGCGTAAGGAAAAAGTAATCAACATGCTCCAGCGTGTTGGTTTGAATAGTGAACATGCCAATCGCTATCCCCATGAGTTCTCTGGGGGTCAGCGTCAAAGAATTGGTATCGCTCGGGCCTTAGCTACAGAGCCAGAGTTTATCGTTTGTGACGAACCAGTTTCCGCTTTGGACGTTTCCATCCAGGCTCAGATTGTCAACATGTTTGAAGAACTACAGGAAGAAATGGGGCTTACCTATTTGTTTATCGCCCATGATCTGAGTGTAGTTAAGCATATTAGTAAGCGAATCGGGGTAATGTATTTAGGGAAAATTGTGGAGTTAGCGGATAGTTATGAACTGATTTTCAATAGTGCCCACCCTTATACAAAATCCCTAATTTCTGCTATACCCATTGTTGATCCTGTGGAAGCTCGTACAAGAAAACGGATTGTTTTGAAAGGGGATGTGCCTAGCCCCGTTAATCCTCCCAGTGGTTGCCGCTTCCGCACCAGGTGTCCCTATGCTACAGATCTATGTGCAGAACAGGAGCCTGAATTTAGAGAAATTTCCTCTGGTCATTATGTTGCTTGTCATCATACTGAACGGGTGAATTAGTAGAAATATCGACAAAAACCATAACAATATATGAAAATATAAAAAAATTGTGTATTTTATATAGTTTTTCTTATTTAAAAGTGTTACAATACAGAATGTATATAGGTTTCTTAAAGAAATATATTCAAGAAACCAAAAAAAGAAACTGGAGGTTATAAGGATGAAAAGGAAAACTGCGCTGCTTGTAGTTTTGGTTATGGTTCTCTCAACCTTTCTAACTGCATGTGGCGGAAACAACGCAGATCCTGGTTCATCTACAGACTCAGGAAAATTAGATACCCTGGCTGTAAATGTGGGACCGGATCCAGACACTATCGACCCAGCTCTCAACTCTGCTGTTGATGGAGCAACCATGATAATTCATGCTTTTGAAGGGTTAATGACCTTAGACAAAGATGGTGTACCCATTTATGGACAAGCGGAAAAGCATGAAGTTTCTGAAGATGGAAAAGTTTACACTTTTTATCTTCGTGACGGTCTAAAATGGAGTGATGGTGAGCCTGTTACAGCTCATGACTTTGTTTATTCTTGGAACCGTGCTATCTCTCCCGAAACAGCAGCTGACTATGAGTACATGTTCGACGTGATCGATGGTTACGACGAAGGTGATTTAAATGTAGTAGCTGAAGATGATAAGACTTTAGTAGTTACATTGAAAAACGCTATCCCTTATTTCCTTGAATTGACTGCTTTCCCCACTTTCTCACCTGTTCGCGAGGATATTGTTGAAGAACATGGGGAAGCTTGGGCTACCAAAGTAGATACCTACGTTGGTAATGGGCCATATAAAATGACTGAGTGGGTTATTGGCTCTCATATTACAATGACTAAGAACGAGAACTATTGGAACTATGACGAGCTTGGTACCGAGAACATTAAATTTATTCTTATGGATGATGATACCGCTAAATTGAATGCTTTCCAACGTGGAGAGATCTTATTTGCAGACGATATGCCAAATGACGAAA
>JAAZLD010000098.1 GCA_012799495.1 Desulfitobacterium sp.
GTCCATATAGATCCACGATAATAGCTGCTTTAGGCAGCTTTCCTTTTTTCTCAAGAGTTTTTAAAGCTCTCTCTAAAGCTTGGGGGGACATATTCCAGCTATTTGGTTCGGAATCGATAAAGACAGGCTCTCCACCTTCATAAACAATGGGGTTGGCACTGGCGGCAAAAGTAAGGGAAGAGCAAATTACCAAATCTCCCCGGGATATCCCTACTAGTTTTAATGCTAGGTGAATAGCAGCAGAGCCAGAACTTAAAGCTAAGGCCCCTTTAGCACCTATATAAGAAGCTACTTCCTGCTCAAAGGCATCTACATTGGGTCCTAATGGAGCAATCCAATTGGTTGCAAAAGCTTCAGCAATATATTTTTCCTCGTATCCGCTCATATGAGGAGGAGAGAGATAGATTCGTTTTTGATTTTCCATAAATTTTCCTCCTGTTTTTTGAAAGGTTTCAATCGGGTCGTGTAGTTTATTATACAAGGTTCACTCATCCCCTACGAGGACAAGTCAACTAAGGCTTTTGCTCATTCTTCACATAAGCCAAGTTTCCTATGACGCGTGGCGGAATCGTTCACTTATGTATAATAAGCTACTCTTAGGGGTTACTGACGTGGGGACTTTTCATATTTACTTTCTCTTAGCAAATCATACCTTAAAGTAAAGAACATCATCAGCCCTAAAGCAATAACTAAGGACAGGGCTGCCCAAAGATAGGACTGGCGTAAATAGGTTACTAATCCCAAAAGACCCCAAAAAGCGCTAATCCCGTAAACTGTAAAGACTGAGCCTAGGTAGCTTAATCCTACTTGATCCATCAGGAGATTATAGCTATGGCTTCGATCTGGGGCAAAAATTGGTTTATTATTGATTTTCCGGCGAATTATACTTAAGAAGAGATCAAAGATTGGATATAAAAGGATCAGTAAAGTTGCGATAGCACTTACCCAGGAAAAGGCAGACTCTTTTTGCAAGATCATCCCCAAAAGAGCCAGGAAATACCCTAGGAACATACTTCCGGTATCCCCCATGAAAATTTTGGCGGGACGAAAGTTAAAGAAGAGAAAACCAACTAAAGCCCCTAGTAAGGGAGGGATAAGTTCTGTCAATGTCCCAATACCACTGGCTAGAAAAATCAGTGCGGCAATTCCTGCTACTCCGCTAGCTAGACCATCCATACCATCGATGAGATTAAAGGCATTCATAAAGCCAATAATCCAAAGCAGGGAAATTATTTGGTCCAAAACATTGCCAAATAAGTAGAAATTATAGCCTAGCCCGATAGTTAGAGAGGCTAAAGCTAATTGCCCTAACATTTTGCCCCGTGGGCTTAAATTCTTTAAGTCATCTAAGAGTCCTAAGGAGGTAGCCCCTACCATGAGAAGAGCTAGTGGTAAATAGGAAGTACCTTGTCCACTCCAAAATAACCCACCTAAAACTCCTATGAGGATGGCAATTCCTCCAGCTTTAGGAGTTTCCTGGGTATGAATACTACGATAATTAGGTTTATCTACAATCCGGTAGCGAATGACCAAAGGGGTCAGAATTACCGTTAGAACTAAACTTATTAGAAAACTCATTGTGTCAGCTCCGTCTAAAGATTTGTTTGATTAGGGACACTAATGAACCTAGGCCATAGGAAATATGTAAGCTAGGGAAAAGTACGAGCAGTTGGGAAAACTCCCCATAACTCTTAGCAAGCTTAGTGCTTACTATGATGTCAAGGAGCAAATATGGTCCAGCTACTAAGGCGATGAACCAAGGAGTTGTCAAGGCAAAAGATAAAATCGCGCCTATAATTAAAGCTAGAACAAAGGCCAAGGGTACGAAATGACGCCAAGAAAGGGATTGGGCACATAACTTGGCAGTTATAATATTCCAATACCCATTGGCATAACCTTGCTTGATAAAGCGGCCATAACTTTCCCGAGGTGCATAATAGGACTCTATCTCAGGATTGAAATATAATTTATAACCAAATTTACGAATTCGATAGTTAAGCTCGATATCCTGGTTGCGAATTAAACGTTCATCAAAAAGTCCTGTTTCCTTTAAGACATCCATCCGGTAGGCTCCATAAGCTACTGTATCTACATAACCAGGTTTATCTGAGTAACGGAATTTAGAATTTCCTACTCCAAAAGGATGTCCTAAGACCTTTCCAGCAAGTTTGGCAAACTCTCCTTCTGAGCAGTTGATAAGTCGTCCGCCCACTGCAGCAGCATCAGTTTCTATTAAAGTTTCCACGCTTTTCTTGATGAAATCTTTATGAGCTGTGGCATGGGCACTAAAGACCACTCCGATTTCACCTTGGGCTGCTTTTAAGCCGATATTCATTCCCATAGGAGTAAAACCTGTGGGATTATCGAGAAGTTTGACAGGGTACTTTTTACCTAATCTTTCAACTATTTCCCGAGAGCCATCAGTAGATTGGCCATCTACCACAATTATCTCCATTTTTTGCAAAGGGTAGCTTTGCTTAAGGAAAGTCTCGATACATCTTTCTATGTAATTTTCTTCATTGCGCATTGGTATCACAATGGATACAAGAGGTTCAGCACTGGTCAAGAAAAATCCTCCGTTTCTACCTTTCCTGCTTGTTCCTATTCTGCCTAAGGTGTTCAGGTTTTAGACTTTACTATTTACTATACCACACTCTCAACCCTGAGCAAATTATCAGAAAAACTTTTTTGGCTTCATATATAAGATCTAATATAAGCACTAATTTAAGCACTAAGAATAGGCTTAAAGAATTCCAACATCGGTTCTAAATATATTGGATAGGTTTTAAATAATCGGAGAAGTTGAAAGAATTTATGAGTCTCAGAAAAAGTAATAGATAAAGGTATGGCCAACAAATCAGTAGGGAATAGATAAGTAAAGATAATGGAGAAGGAGGGAATAGACATGGATTTAGAACAAACACCTTTCCAAAGTTCAACTTTACAAGGAAGTTCACCAGAAGTACTTTCACAATTTGACTTAGCCAAAGTGGCAGGCATAAATGAAGGAGTAATTATTAATGAAGTTTTAGCAGAGGAGTTGGAGGTAGCTCTTCCTGATATATCCCATTTTCATAAAAGATTATCTAATATTATCGGAATTGATGCAGTGGTAAGCTTAGAGAGAAATTTGCCCGAACTTATGGGATATAGCCGTGAATGTGCTGATTGCATGGCTGAGAATAGTCTCTTGGGAAATATGCCAAGGGAAAGTACAATGCAATAAAAAATTGAAAACATTTAACAAAAAAAGAGCCTTCTAGGCTCCTTTTTTGTTCCAAATTATAATAAAACTGCTATTATAAAAAAGGAAGGCCTTATATAAATTAGTGAAAAAGGTGGTAAAATAAATGATTTACCTTGATAATGCAGCGACTTCCTTTCCTAAGCCAGAAGTTGTTTATGAAGCGGTAGAACAGTGCTTGAGATATAAAGGAGCCAACCCCAGCCGTTCTGGCCATAAATTATCTTTACAAGCTAGTCAGGTTGTATTGGATGCTAGAGTTCAGATTGCAGAGCTTTTTAAGATAGGGGATCCTTTGCAAGTAATATTTACTTCTAATGCTACAGAGGCACTTAATTTAGGGATTAAGGGGATTTTAAAACCGGGGGATCATGTTATTACTA
>JAAZLD010000099.1 GCA_012799495.1 Desulfitobacterium sp.
CTTCTTCTTTGTTCTTTTCCCTTTTTGACTATTAAGTTTGGAGAAGATTGTACTCTTTTTTTCCCTGGAATGAACTGTTTAAAGTCAAAGCTAACACTATTCTTACCAATTAAATCTTCACGTTTTGTATAGGGGTGAAGGTCTTCAGAAGTATTTCCTAAAAGGCCTTGATTCTTTTTATTAGTACCGCTCTCCTTGGTTACCAAGTTTACTATTTTTTCAAAGGTATTCCCAATCTCAGTGATATCCTCAGAACCACCATTATTGAGAAGAGTTTTTTCAATCATTAGAGCTCCTAAGCAAAGGATTTGAAATACCCATTCTGGTAATTCACCATAAGGATTGATAATACTGATAACTCCAATAATATTACCTGACTGAGCATGGATTGGTGCTGCTACGCAACTATAGGCATGAAGCCACATGGCAAAATGTTCAAACCCTTCTACTCTAATAGGTATATCTTCCTTGAATGCAATACCAATACTATTGGTCCCTAGAGCTTCCTCGCTACAGTTAAAGCCTATAACAGGAGGAAAAATCGAGTTCCCATAACCTTCAAGAGAATACCCATCAGCATCATAAAACTCTATATAATTTTTTCCGCTTAACCGGCAAATTTCTCGCATAATAGGCCGTGATATCCTAAGGATAGTTGCCATTTTTTCTTGCCTAAGTTTTAGTTCTTTACGGGATAAGGGTTTTTGAAAGGCGGGAGGATCAGCTTTCTTACTACGCTCCCAGGAGCTGGCAATCACCGGACGCACCCCTTGGGTAATGATCCCTTTTTGCTGGAATAATTCCCAAGCTTGAGCCATTTTCTTCCCTCGGCCAGGGATATATATGTTATTCGTAAAACCATTGATAGGTACTGAATCCATAGAAATATCCTCCTTGTGGCTATTTTTTTACTGAATATTCTGTATATTTAATTATAACACATGTTAATTTACAGTTGTTAATTTTTTGTAAATCTCTTTACACCTTTTCACACCTTTTTTCAAGTGTTTTTTACCGCCACCCCCTTAAAGATAGGGACTCCCGACTTTCTGAATATTGGCACTATTTTTGCATCATTTCTACATCAAATCTATAAACACAAAGGAGGTTGCCCATGTGAGCAGTGTGATGGAATATCAACACTTTATTAATGGTCAATGGACTCCTGGGGAATCAGGAGAAACCATGGACGTTATCAATCCAGCTACGCAGGAAGTTGTAGCTCAAGTCCCCAAAGGAACTGTCAATGATGTAAACAAAGCTGTAGCTAATGCTCGGGAAGCTTTTGAATCTGGAGTTTGGGCTAATAAGTCCATGGAAGAGCGTGCAGAAATTCTCTTGAAATTCTCTACTAATGTCCTCAAGAATAAAAACCGCCTAGCTTACTTAGAATCCCTTACTTCTGGCTCCACAATCCGCCGTACTATGGGTATCGATGTAACAGCCGTTAGCGATGCCTTAAAAAATGCTGTTCAGCGCAGCCAAGAAATTCCTCTCTTAGAACACGCCATGTGTCTCCCATGGCATATCCCTCAACATAGTTATATTGTCCGGGAGCCCTTAGGGGTCTGTGCTGGTATCGTCCCCTGGAACTTCCCTATGATTCTGGCCGCTTGGAAATTCGCTCCTGCCCTCATGATGGGGAATAGTATTGTGATGAAGCCAGCCAGCATAACTCCTATTACCCTTTTGGAACTGGCTAACTTAGCCCATGAGTCAGGGATTCCTGCAGGAGTTTTCAATGTGGTCACTGGTTCCGGTTCCGTGGTAGGTAATGCTTTAGCATCCCATCCCGAAATTGATAAAGTGGCCTTTACAGGTTCCACTGAAGTGGGACGCCAGGTGGCTCACATGGCAGCAGACGGAATTAAAAGAGTTACCTTAGAATTAGGTGGGAAATCCCCCACTATCGTCTTAGATGATGCAGATTTAGATATGGCAACTAGCCTTTGTATTCATGCTTTCCTTTACCATACAGGCCAGGTATGTGAATCCGGTACCCGGATGCTAGTTCCTCGGAAAATGCAAGATCAAATCGTGGAAATGATGATCGAAAAAATAAAAAAACTCCCCATTGGCAATCAACTAAATCCCGCCACTTCCATTGGACCTATTGCTTCAGCAGAGCAATTAGAAACTGTCATGAAATATGTGGATATCGGTAAAAAAGAAGGGGCTCAAATCGCCTACGGTGGAAACCGAATGACGGATGGAGCCTATGGCCAAGGATTCTTCTTTGAACCTACCGTTTTTGTAGGGTGCAATAACCAAATGACTCATGTCCGGGAAGAAATCTTTGGTCCAGTGCAATGTGTCCTTCCTTATGATGATGTGGAGGAAGCTATCGCCATCGCCAATGACAGCCCCTATGGTTTAGGTGCTAGTATTGCCAGTATGAATGCTACTCGGGCTCAGTGGGTTGCCAAGAAAATCCGCTCCGGAACAGTCTGGATTAACACTCACCATATGTTACGGGCTGACGCACCCTTTGGCGGTTATAAACAAAGTGGCTATGGACGAGAAAACGGTGCTCATGTCCTCATGGAATACAGCCAAGTTAAACATGTTTGTCATAACCTGGTTCCTGATGCTAGTAAATACCGCTACTTTAAAGTCTTAGGATTGAACTAAAGAAAGGAGGTCTTTTGTTATGGGAATTCCAAGTTATTTTATCTGGGAATATCATTCCATCGTTGAATGTGGAGCAGGCTGCCGTACCTTCGCCCCCCAACGTTTCATGGAAATGGGTAGCAAGCGCATTGGAGTGATTACTGATAAAGGTCTTGTGGAAGCAGGGGTAGTAAGCCAAGTTACAGATATGTTCTTGATCCAATCTGGCGGCCCTCAAATCATCGGTGTTTATGACAAAGTGCAGCAAGATGCTACTATGAATATCGTCAATGACTGTGCTCGGTGGTTCCGGGAAAATGCACTAGACGGAATGCTAGTTATTGGTGGAGGTAGTGTCATGGATACTGCCAAAGGGGTTAAATTCCTCTTGGGAACCCAAGGTAGTGATATCCGGAAAGCCCTCCCGAACAATGGCGCGTTAATGTTTCGCCCTTGGGGCAAACCTTTAAACTTCCCCAGTGTCTTCATACCCACCACTGCCGGAACAGGCTCTGAGGTTTCCAATGTGGCAGTTATGCTCAATGAAGAAGAGCAAGTAAAAGCTAATCTTATTCATCCCTATATTATGGGGGAGGTAGCATTATTGGATCCTGAATTAACCCTTAGCCTACCTCCAAAACTAACAGCTGCCACAGGGTTGGATGCTTTAGGTCATGCTATTGAAGGAATGTCCTCTAACCAAGCCAATACTATGTCCCAAGCTCTTAATTGCCGGTCCATTAAAATAATCCTGAAAAACTTACCTAAAGCTGTTCAGAATGGTAAGGATCTAGCAGCCCGGATGGAGATGCTAGCAGCCAGTAATATGGCTATTATGGGCTTTTCCATGGGAGCTATGCTAGCGCCAGGACATAATATTGCCCATGCGGTGGGAGCAAAATTACGGATCCCCCACGGGGAAGCAGTCGGGATTGTTGTACCAGCCCTAATGAAACACTTCCCTCAATATTATGTACCATGTGCTGAGTATCTAGCTGACGCTTTTAGTGTTGATCCCAGTATCACCAATCCTATGGAGATCATAGCTTTAGCTCGTGAGCGGATCCTTCAGTTAATGAATGATATTAACTTTAGCCTCCAATTCCAAGTGCCTTTAGATGAGCAAGGAAGAAAAGATATTGTCCTAGCTATTCAAACAGATCCTAGTGTTCAAATGGCTATTCCTGAACCGATCCTGATGAGTCTCGTTAAGGATTGTTTTCCCGAAAAATAAGACCCCAAACTAAACCAACAAACTAACTAAACAAAAAAGTCCATGGACTTAAGTGTAATTAGTCCATGGATCTCCGGTCTGACATAACATAGTCTAACATGGCATTGGTTTATCAAAGACCTAACAACAATATATCGCTAATGTGCTCGATCCTGAGCTCATTAATATACCTCCCCTTTCAATCCCCTTTAAGCTCTAGGCAATGCCCTATGGTTTAGAGGGCATTTTTTATCCCCCATAAAAACTAGCGATAATCTTTGCTGCTGGTAAGATAAAACTTGCCCTAACATAGTGCCAATTAACTTGGAAGCGATAAGTAAAATCACTAGTACTTTCACATCCTCATAGGGCCTATCTCCTTAAGGCTTGATCCGTTATTACCGCGGATTTAGGGTCTATAGATGGGTCAGTATAATTGTCGCAATGCTATTGATCATACCTGCTGAACCAGCTAGTACGATTCTGCACTCTTAACCTACTCATAATGCCGAATATCTAGCTGCAAGAGCAACATAACCTTCCCTCTGAACATACCGAAACCTACATTAGCCTACATTTTTTCATTATCTTCCCTGATCTTCCCAGCCAAAAACCTTAACGAGAAACTCCTCTAGAAGTGTATATCCACCAAAGTTACATTATAAGCCTCTGTATAACCCAACAAAAATAGAAAAAGGAACTCTCTTAGGCAGTTCCTTTTAATCTCACCTTATATTACGGGATGTAACTGTCTTCCTTTTTAACCAGCGACCGAACAAACAGTACTCCGGCAAGAACCATGAGCAAAATATGTGATTCATCTACAAGGAGAGCATTAACCGTTCCCATTTTTATTCCCGACATACCTACCCCAAACCAGTACATCCAATAATGATTTGGAATAATCCCCAGCAAGAAAATAATTATCGGTATTAGGATAAACTTGCTTACCTTAATTTCTTTCTGGAAAATCTTCTTTAAACCCTGCCATTCAATCAGCAGACCAAAGAGAAATGCCAAGAGATTCAGTTTGATTATACTAGTGACTCCAGTAGAAGAAAATCTCTGTGCCGCCTCCTGGATCTCCCAGTGGGTTTTCCCCACCATAATAAAAATTACATATAGGCATACCCCAATAATTATTGGCCAAAGATATCTTTTCAAAATAAGCTACCCCCTTACTGAGTAATTATGCGATATTATGAACATCGGCCTCGGACTCCCAACAAGGCCTTTCTGGTGCGCCTCAATTCTATTAGATGAAAAAGTCTGAAATTTTAATCAACCTAAATTCCTTACGAACACCTCCTAAAACTCTTCTGACAGAGATACACAAATACAATTAAGCGCAATTAGCAAAAAACAGTTACTATCAGGTTGTTATGTCACTAATTTTCTAAATACATTTACCGAATACCCTGCCGTAATTATAACAGAATAGGTGGAGGAATTAGAATCCCTCCACCTATTCTGTTAAATAATTTACAATTCCAGATCGAACCCTTCCATTATTTTCTCTTTGTTTTTGTAAAAATAATCAGTTGTCGTTTCTAGAATAAGCTTATCTTTATCATAAATTCTTAGTGGAGTTTCAACATCAAAGTTAGATGTGGTATAACTCTCAATAGATGGACGAGTTTTTGAGGTTACCAATCCTGAATCTACTTTCTGATCATTTGATGAATTAGCAAAAGCAGTTACACCACCAGAACTTAACTTTATTGGATTAAATTCTGCATACGTAAGGAATCCTAGAACGCCTGGGACGCCAGTGCCATAGTTTGCCCATCGATATCCACTATTCGATTGTGTAGTATCATTCCAATAATAAGTACCGGATAACCCCCGCCAATCAAATAGGATTTTCTGTCCACCAACTGCTCCTGGTGACAAGTCATTCCAATAAACCATTATACTGTTTTTACCCGCCGATGGGTTATTTGTTCTCAATTCTACTCCTGTTGCACCTTGGAATGGAGATAAACCAGCAGATCCAACATAAGATAAATAGTTAGTATCGTAGGTTGTGTACCAAGCGCCATTTGACTCCATAAGAATATTTGTAAATGTGGTTTCTGATGGACTTAAATAACTAATGTTATAGTGTTCAACTGTAACACCACTATTTGTGTTTTTTTGGTACGTACCATACCAATATGCTCCTGATACAGGTGGGGTCATTAATTGCGGGTTAACAACCGCTGCAACAGCTACACTGCTAAATCCAAATATAAAAACAAATATAAAAATAACTATACTCTTCATCTTGTTCCTTAGCATCTTATTCTCTCATTTCGAAACTTGCTTTTTGTAAAAGAACAGTTTCAACTCCTTCCATAAAGTTAATTGGGCTCTAGAACTGTTACAATCATATCATGTTTTTACCACAAATTAACTAAACTGGAGCGAAAGAGTCGTTTTAGGGAACAAGACTACATGCCACCTCAAAACCCTAATCTCTGCATTGTTTGATCACTTTTTCTTACAACCGCTTCACCTATCTCACTTGCCATAAAAGACTGCAAGAATATGCCTACTGAACTAGACAAACCTAGAACAATAAGCCAATATGGCTTCCCGAAAACCCAAAACCATATAATGGGTGATGCTATAAGTAGTGTCCAAATTATCAGGACGGATAGTTTAATATTCTCTATTAGAAACAAGGATATTATTCCCAAAAAAACCGTAGCTACTATCAAATCACTCAATTCTAAACCAATAACCATTCTCTTGACAATAAGAGAGGCCCCTACGAAAAGGACTAAAGTGAATATTAGACATCTTAAAAAACTTGAGCA